>NZ_JAVXKG010000033.1:0-37621 GCF_036647415.1 Algoriella sp. | reverse complement strand
CATTTTTATAATAATTAATTTTTAATCTGTCCAAGTTTTTGGGTGCAGTCTAAAAAGAGGCTTAGTTTTTATCTTTCTAATTGACCAACTTTTTCCCAAGAAGGATCAATATTTAATTTTACTGCAATGTAAACATCTTCACCTTTTTGATTGAAAACTGTTCCTTCAGACATTTCTGCTTGAATTTGTTTAGGTGTTAATCTAAACATTGCTCCCGTAGCAGGATCAATAATAAAACCAATTAAACCTCCGAAAAAGGCATTTCCAATGTACCATGCATTGAATTTTTTAGTGATTTCAATTTCAAATGGTTTATATCCATCTAAAACAATCTTTACATTATGATTTTTTTTGCGTTCTAACTTCTTTTCTATTGGTGTTTTTCCAATTTCAATTTCATCAATGTAAACTGTCGCTTCAGAAGGAGTACTTGCAAAACTAATTTTCTGTTTAGAGCCAGAAATAATGGTTGCGCAACTTGTTAAAGATAATAATCCTGTTGTGAATAAGGCAATTGATAATTTTTTCATGTATAATTTTAATATAGTGTAATAGTAAAATATTATTTAAAAATATTTTGTTAAAATTTGCACAAAAATAGACTGAAATATAGATTAAATAAATTTTACTTATAGCATATTGTCTTTTTATAAATTTTTCAATTTTTCATTGATTTCTGGTTTATAAATTTCTAAAAATCGTTCATCATAAATATCGTGATCTTTGTAACCTTTATTGATTAAATCTAAACTTTTGTTATAATTTGTTTTAGCTGAATCTTTTTGATTGATTAGTCGATACGTTTCTGCCTTATAGTAATATGCTTCTGCTATATTTTTATCCAAATTGATTGTTTTATTGTAAAATTCTAAAGCTTTTGAATAATTTTTTCGATCAGCTTCTATTTTTCCACGATAAGTATACATTCTTGGATAAATATTATCTGGATTTTTTTCAGACGAAATAAATTTATCATAATAAACAACTGCCGAATCATAATTACCTAATCCTTGATAAGACAAACCCATTAAATAATAAATATTTTCTCCTCAAGGATATTCTACAATTTTGGACAGCTTATCTAATCGATGAAAATCTTTTAAAGAGTTTTCATAATCTTTCAAACGTGTTTGCTTTATCCAACCAGAATAACCTAAATAATCTCTAGGATTCATCTCTATAACTTTTTTCAAGCGACGCATTCCTTCTTCATTTTCTCCTCTTTTGTTATAGGCGACAGATGATTCCCACAGAATTTTTTCATTTTTAGGATTTGTTTTGATCAAATGATCTAACATATAAACTGAATAATAATCTCCTTGAGGACCGGCAGCTATTTTAAATTTTGTTTCAGTTGAAGAAAAAAATGCTTGATAAATTAATAAAATACAAATACAAAAAATAGGAATCACAATCAATAATTTCAAAGTTCCCCAAATAATTCGCCACGGTTTTGACTTAAAAAATATCTTCAACTTTTCCATTCTTTAATTTTATTTGAATTTGATAATATGAATCTTTATTTTTACCATTCCAATCCTTTAATTGTTGAATAATAGAAACAATTCTCTTTTGCAAATCAGTAGAAATTTCAACTTTTTTATAATCTTGATCCACCGTCTTAATTCTGAAATAACCAATTTCGTTTTTACAATTAATCACAAATCTGACATTTATATTTCCAGAAAAAATAGGGAAATTTAATTGATTGATAGGTTCCGAAATAACTTTACGAATTCCATATCTTTCAGTTTTATAGCCAAAACCATCATTATAATATTCATAAATAGTAGATGAACATGGTTCGAAAGAAGTGCCTTGATCGATAATTTCTTTTTTATCAATTCTTCCAACTTTAGTTTTGAAAGAAAAGTAAAGTATTGAAGCGAGAATTATCACTGCAACAATAGTTAAATAGACAAAATAATTGATGTATTTCATTCTGTCTAAGATAGATAAATTTTTGTATAAAAAAACTCAATTCATCGAATTGAGTTTTTGTTTTTATTTAAAATATTGTTCAGCTTCTAATACACTTTCTGGTCGACCAACGTCTATTAAAATTCCACCAGAATGGTCAAAACCAATAATAGATTCGGTTTGCATTAAATCCATATAGACTTTCATGATAGAAAATTTACCTTTCTCTGTAATTTTATCAAATAGAGTAGGAGAAATAACATGAATTCCGCTAAAAGCCAAATCTTTGCAATTGTCTAAAGAATCCAAAGCTTTTATTTCTTCTTCGGTTTTTAGATTTCGCCAACCTTTCAACTCATTTTTATCGTTAAAAAATAGTTTTCGAGACGAATCTCTGTCCGAAACAGCTAAAGAAACAATTGCGTTATTTTCTTGATGCGATTTTATAAAATCAGTAAGATTAAGATCAGTCAAAATATCTACATTCATCACCAAAAAATCTTCGGTAAAATGATGTTTTGCTTTCATCAAACCGCCTCCAGTTTCAAGAACTTGATCCGTTTCATCAGAAATAGAAATTTCTATTCCAAAATAATTATTTTCTTCTAAAAATTCAATAATTTGATCTGCAAAATGATGCACATTAATCACAATTTCATCAATTCCAAAAGATTTCAAATATTCGATATTTCGTTGCAAAAGAGGTTTTTCATTTACAACGGCTAAAGCTTTGGGATGATTGTCAGTAAATGGTTTTAAACGAGTCCCAAGACCCGCTGCAAAAATCATTGCTTTCATATTAGTACGCCTCGTTTATCCAGTTTTTTTCTTCTTGCACAACATGATGTAAAGTAACTTGTGCTTCAGGAAATTTTTCGTTAATGTATTTTGCTGTCGCATCTGCCGAATAAACCGAACGATGTTGCCCGCCAGTACAGCCGAAATTGATTTCTAAATTCTCGAAATCACGATTCAAATAATCTTCAATCGAAATATCAATAACCTTGAAAACTCCTTCAAGAAAAACGGCAATTTTTGTTTCCGTTTCTAAGTATTTTTTTACCGCTTCGTCGCGCCCTGTTTGTGTTTTATATTCTTGGATTCGCCCTGGATTTAAAACTCCACGACAATCAAAAACAAATCCGCCACCGTTTCCAGTTGGATCTGTTGGAATTCCTTTTTTGTACGAAAAACTACGAACGTTGATATTTAATTTAGCCATTTATTTTTTGATTTATGCGTTCTAACGTTTCTGGTAGAACAAGTATTTTTATGATATGTTTTAATTCTGAGTAATTTTGTAAAATAGGATAATCAAGAATTAATTCTAAATTTTTTAATCCAAAAGAAATACTTTCCAAAAAGTGTTTTTTTCGTTCAATAATTCCTCTAAAACCATACGCTCCCAAAACTTGTAAAAGTCGTGCTACAACGCAATATTCATAAGATTGACGAAAATCTATTGGTACTAAAGTTGATATTTGTTTGGTTAATTCTTGGTAATAAAACTCGTACAATTCTTTTTTGAAATTAAACGGTAAATTAGCTTTTGCTTGCCAAATTAATGAAACCAAATCGTAAACAACTGGTCCGTGTAATCCACCTTGATAATCGATAAAATAAGGATTTTCGTCTTTTATCATAATATTCCTTGATTGAAAATCACGAAAAACAAATCCTTGAGGCGAAAGTTTATCAAACTGAGAGGCAAAACGATCAAAATCTTTGATTAATTTACCTGCATTGTATGGAATTTCTAAAACATCAAGAAAGTAAAAATTAAACTGAAATAAATCTCTTAAAATTAATGTTTTATCTAATTTTGGATAAGAAAAAGTATGATCGTAATCAATTGTTTTATCTCCTTTAATTTGTGCAATTGCTAATTTTTCTATTGTTTTGAAATAATAAGATTTTGCACTTTCAAAATCCTCTAACACTTTATTCATCAAGGTTACATCGCCCAAATCAGTTTGTATATAAGTTGTAAAATCATCCGAAATAGAAATAATTTCGGGTAGATTATCAATTACTTTTTTTAAATCTGATGTAAATTGAATGAAAACTTTATTTTCTTCAATATTGGTACTTTCCGCCAAAATATACGATTTATTTTGATCGAAAAATCGCGAATAAACACGTACAGAACCACCGCCCGAAAGTTGTTGTAAACTATCAATAGCTTGTTGTGTAAAGTTTTCTTGTAAAAATTTTGATGTAGTATCGTTCATCATGATATTTTGCGAAAGTTACGCATATCACGAAAAATTAAAAAATATTTGTTTGATGTAACTTTTTTAAAATTGTTGCATCTATTAATAAAAGCAAATATGAAAAAAATAGCACTTATTATCGCAATGATTTCTTTACAATCGTGTATTTCTGTTCGTGTAAATGCAGATGTAGACTCAAATAGTTTTTACAAAAAAGCTGATAATCCGAATATAAATGCGCAAGGAACTTTCTTTGAAAATGGAGTAAATGATTCGAAATGGTCAAATTCTAATGGTTCTAATTGGACAAAAGCAAAATTTGATGATGCTTCTGTAACAAGTTTTGTAAAATTTGAAACAACAAAAAAAGTTTCGGTTAACTTTCATTCTAACATAAAATTAGAAGGAAATATTCGTTTTGAAATTATTGATGAAGCTAAAAATGTTTTGTTTTCGAGAGATTTAACGAAAGATAAAGAAGAAAATTTTAGTGTTGATTTTCCGAATGCAGGAAATTATCAAATTCGTTGGATTTCTAAGAATGCAACAGGAAGTTATTTCTTGGAATGGAAACAAGATTAAAAAAACTGATAAAATTTAGCAAATTATTAATAGTTATTTTTCTAAATCTGAATTAAATTTAGACTGAATTAAAAGTAACATGATATGTCATTAATTGAAGATTTAAAATGGCGATATGCCACAAAAAAATATGATCCAACTTTAATTGTTGAAGAAGAGGACGTTAAGAAAATTGTTGAAGCTGCACGTTTAGCACCAACTTCGTCTGGTTTGCAACAATTTAGAATTTTAGTCATTAAGAACAAAGAATTACAAAATAAAATTGTTCCTATTGCTTATGATCAGCAAATTGTAGCAGATTGTTCGCATTTATTAGTTTTTGTTGCGTGGGATCGTTATACGGAAGATAGAATTGATACAATTTATGATTTCACAACCGATGAGCGCGAATTACCAAGAGGTAGAATGGGCTCATATACAGACAGATTGAAAGGAATGTACTTGCCTCAATCTTCTGAAGAAAATTTTGCTCATACAGCTCGTCAAGCGTATATTGGTTTAGGTTTGGCATTGGCACAAGCAGCAGAATTGAAAATTGATAGTACACCAATGGAAGGTTTTGATAGTGCTGAATTGGATGATTTATTGGACTTGAATGTTGGTGGAATGCGAAGTGTTTTGATGTTGCCTTTGGGTTATCGCGATCAAGAAGATTGGTTGGCTCCGATGAAAAAGGTGAGAAATCCGATGAAAGATTTTATGACAAAATTATATGAATAACAAAAAAGGATTGAGTTTTTCTCAATCCTTTTTTTTATTATATTTTAAACAAATGCACTAAAACCTGTGATTGATCGTCCAACAATTAAAGAATTTATTTCTTTTGTCCCTTCATAACTATAAATAGCTTCTGAATCGGCAACAAATCGTGCGACATCATGTTCCAATAAAATACCATTTCCACCCATTACTTCACGCGCTCTCGAAACTACATCACGTGTTCTCATTGTACAAAAAACTTTGGCTAATGAAGCATGTTCGTCTTTTAAAATTCCTTCATCTTGCATTTCTGATAAACGGAAAACTAAGGTTTGCATGGCTGTTAAATTAGATAACATTTCTACTAAATGTCCTTGTATCATTTGGAAAGATGCAATTGGTCTACCAAATTGTTCGCGAGTTTGTGTATATGCCAAGGCGCTTTCGTAGGCACCACGTGCACAACCTGTCGCCATCCATGCTACACCAGCACGTGTCATACGTAAAACATTTGCTGTATCCTTGAAAGAATTAGCGTTTTGTAAACGATTTTCTTCCGTAATCAAACAATCTTTCAGTGTAATTAAACCATTTTGAACAATACGTAAAGCCATTTTTCCTTTTATTTTTTCAACAGAAAAGCCTGGGTTATCTTTTTCTACAATAAATCCTTTTACTTCTCCATCGTCCAAATTTCTTGCCCAAATAATCACTAAATCTGCAAAAGTTGCATTACCAATCCATTTTTTTTGACCATTCAAAATCCAGCCTTCAGTTGTTTTTTTACAAGTTGTTGTCAAACCTCCAGCAGCGCCAGAACCAACTTCGGGCTCTGTTAATCCAAAAGCTCCAATTTTTTCAAATTTTTGCATTTGTGGTAACCATTTTTCTTTTTGTTCTTCAGAACCACACATATAGATAGAACCCATTGATAGACCAGATTGTACGCCGAAAAATGTTGCAATAGAGGCATCAATACGAGCCATTTCCATCGCCAAAACACCTTCCATAATAAAAGGTAAATTAGGACAACCATAACCTTCATAGGTTACTCCGCAAATATTAAGTTCTTTAAATTTTGGAATTAATTCGAATGGAAATTGATCGCGAAGCCAATAATCATTCACAATTGGTTTCACTTCTTTTTCCATAAACGCACGAATTTTTAATTGTAATTCGCGTTGCTCGGGAGTTAAAGTGTGAAAAACATCATAAAAATCGCCATCGATAGGAGGAAGCTCTTTTTTCTTTTTATTAGGATTGAGCATTTTCATCATTCCTTGAAGTTGTTTGTCATCAAGTTTAGAAAAATTCTCCATCAAAAGAGGTAAGTCTACTTTTTGAGAAATTTTGTTTAATTGTTCTAAATCAACTGATTTTAGAAGATGTAATATATTTTTTAAATTAGAAAATGCTCCAGACATAATTTTGTGTTTTTAGATACAAAATCAATCAAAGAGCATTCCTAAAATATTATATTGTACAGAAAATTAAGCGTTTATTAGCTTTATTTTTAAATTATCAAGCATTGTTGTTGTCATTTTATCGATGTCAAATTTTGGTTGATAACCCCAATCTGCTTTTGCTACAGAGTCATCAATTGATGATGGCCATGAATCTGCAATAGCTTGACGAAAATCTGGTTCATAATTTAATTTAAAATCTGGAATATGTTTCTTGATTTCTGCTGCTAAATCTTCTGGAGCAAAACTTAAACCTCCTAAATTGTAAGATTTGAATTCACCTAATTTTTCGATATCCGAAGTCATTAGTTGTACAATTGCATTTATTGCATCATCCATATATAACATTGGTAAATAAGTTCCCTCTTTTAGGAAAGAAGTGTATTTTCCATCTTCTATTGCTTTGTAATAAATATCAACAGCATAATCTGTAGTTCCACCACCAGCAGGAGTTTTCCAAGAAATTAAACCAGGAAAACGTACCGAACGTACATCAACTCCGTGTTTTTCTTTGTACCATTTGCACCAATATTCTCCAGCTAATTTTGATATTCCGTAAACTGTAGAAGGCGTTTGTATAGTGTTTTGTGGAGTATTTTCTTTTGGTGTGTCTTGTCCAAAAACACCTATAGAAGATGGCCAAAATATTTTATCAATCACTTTATCTTTCGCTAACTCAAGAAAAGTAAGTAAAGGATCCATGTTTAATTTCCAACCAAACATTGGATTTTTTTCTGCCGTACCAGAAAGTAAAGCGGCTAAATGATAAACAGTTTTGATGTTATGTTTTGCAATAACTTCTTTTATTTTCTCTGTATCCATTACATCAATTACTTCGTAAATACCATCGTAATCAACATCTTTTGGGTCGCGTATGTCAGAAATAATTACATTATTTTTTCCATAAATTGTTTTTAATTTTTCGGCTAATTCAGAACCAATTTGTCCTAAAGCACCAGTGATCAAAATCGTTTCGGTTTCCATTCTAAAAGTTACTTTTGTTTGTTTACATCAAAGGTAAAATAATCTGTTAAATTTCTAAACTTATTTTAGTAGATTTGTAACAAACGTTGTGATAATAACGACAAATTGTATCAATAATACTTAGTACAATCATGAAAAAACAATTATTTGTTGCCGCTTTTGCATGTACTTCTATGTTAGCAATGGCGCAGGAAGCATATCAGGCTTTAAATCCAGATTTTATGGATAAATCTGTTCGTCCACAAGACGATTTGTATAATTATGTAAATGGTAATTGGATGAAGATTACCGAAATTCCTTCGGACAGAGCAAGATGGGGAAGTTTTGATGAACTACGTGAAAATACAGATAAAGTAACATTTCAATTAGTAAAAGACTTAATCAAAACAAAGCACGCGAAAGGAACAAGTGAGCAAAAAATTGCTGATTTATATGATGCGTATATGAATGTTGATGCACGTAATAAAACAGGTTTAGCTCCAATTCAAAAATATTTCAAGCAGATTGATGCAATAAAGGATATGAAAGGTCTACAAGATTATTTGATCGATGTAGCTTCTATCGGAGAGAATCCTTTTTACGGTGCTTATGTATACACAGATCTTAAGAATAGTAAACAAAATGCTGTTTATTTAGGAGATATAGATTTGACTTTAGGTAAAACATATTACCAAAAAGAAGATGCTAAAAATACAGAAACTTTAGCTAATCTTAATAAGTTTATTGATCAATTGATGCCTTACACAGGTTCTAAAACAAGAGATCTTAAAGGTCCTAAGATTGTAGAATTTGAAAAAATGATGGCGAAATACATCAAAACAGTAGAAGAAGATCGTGATCCAAATAAATCGTACAATCCAGTAAAATTATCTGAAGTTAAGAAGTTAACTAAGAATATTGATATTGAGCGTTATGTGAAATCATTAGGAATTAATCCTGAAACTGTAATTATTGGTGAATTAGATTATTACAAAAATTTAGATAAAATTTTAAATCAAGAAAATCTACCATTAATTAAAGATTATTTAAGATTTAAATTAATCAATTCTTATGCAAGTTATTCTACAGCAGATTTAGATAAAATTAATTTCGAATTTTACGGAAAAACTTTATCTGGTCAAAAAGAACAACGTCCATTAGAAAAAAGAGGTTTAGCATTTGTAAATGGTTCTACAGGCGAGTTATTAGGACAAATTTATGTGAAAGATAATTTTCCACCAGAAGCAAAAGCAAAAGCAGAAGAATTAATCAGTTATTTATTCAAATCTTTTGACAAGCACATCAAAGAATTAGATTGGATGTCTGCTGAAACAAAAACAAAAGCATTAGAAAAATTAAACAAATTTACAGTTAAGATTGGTTACCCAGATAAATGGAAAGATTATTCAGGTTTACAAGTAAAATCTTTAGCAGAAGGAGGTACATTAATTGACGATGTAATGGCTATTAGCAAATGGCGACAAGCAGAAAACCTGAAAGATTTTGGAAAACCAGTAGACAAAACACGTTGGGGTATGTCACCACAAACGGTAAATGCATATTTTAATCCAACAAATAACGAAATCGTTTTCCCAGCAGCAATTTTACAACCACCTTTTTATGATTATAGAGCAGATGCAGCTGTAAACTTTGGAGGAATTGGAGCAGTTATTGGTCACGAAATTTCGCACGGATTTGATGATTCTGGAGCAAAATTTGACGGAGATGGTAACTTAGTAAACTGGTGGACACCACAAGATGAGCAAAAATTTGCAGCAGCTACAGGTGCATTAGCAAAACAATATGATGGTTATGAGCCTGTAAAAGGAACTCATGTAAACGGTACATTTACTTCAGGAGAAAACATCGGAGATTTAGGTGGAGCATCTGTTGCTTTTGATGCCTTACAAATGTATCTTAAAGACAAAGGAACTTACGCAAATATTGATGGTTATACACCACAACAACGTTTCTTCTTGTCTTGGGCAACAATTTGGAGAACTAAAGCAACAGAAGAAGCATTAGTAAATCAAGTAAAAACTGATCCACACTCTCCAGGATATTACCGTTCTTTTGGACCAATCGTTAATATCGATGCATTCCACGACGCATTTAAAACAAAACCTGGAGATAAATTATACAAAGCACCAAAAGATCGTATAAGAATTTGGTAAGATGCTAGGTAAAATAATCACTTGGTTTAAAAATAGAAAAAGAGTTATTAGTATGACAACAATTGAAGCAATAAACAATGCTAACGTAACATTGATAGATGTTCGTGAGCCTTATGAATTAGAGACAGAAGGATTTGTACCTAACGCGATTAATATTCCGTTAGGAGACGTTCCGACTCGTGTAGAAGAAATAAAAGCAATGGCTAAACCAGTAGTAGTTTTTTGTAGAAGTGGTAACCGTTCTGGTTCTGCTGCGCAATTTTTACAAGGAAATGGATTAGATGAAGTTTTTAATGGAGGAGGTTTCCAAGATGTTTTAGATGTTTTAGAAAAATAAATCATTGTAATAATTCAAAATTTTTAAAAAAAATCGATAAATATTTATTTATCGATTTTTTTTGTATTTAATTGAAAATAAAGAATATATTTACTTTTAAGTGGTTTTATTTAGGAATAATTTCTAAAATATTAAAAAATAATTGAAAATAATGAGTGACCAATTAGGTATTGGTGTGTCTTAATAATGTAAGCAGTTAAAATGTCAAAGGATAATTTAGAAAATATTGAAGATGACATTTTGGTGTATAAGATTGTCGAAACGAAAAATCAACACTTGTTTGCTATATTATACGATAGGTATGCAGATATAATATACAACAAATGTCTAAGTTTTGTAGAAGATAAAGAAGAAGCGCAAGATATGACGCACGATATATTTATAAAGTTATTTGTTAAACTTAAAACATATCAGTCAAAATCTAAATTTTCAACATGGCTTTTTTCTTTTACATACAATTTTTGCGTCAATCATGTACAACGAAAATTGAAAGAGGAGAGGAGAAATTATTCTGTGACGGATAATTTGATTGATAATTATAATGAAGAAATAATTGATGATAAAGAGATATTTGAATTAAAAATAGAAAAACTAAACCAATCATTGAAAGAATTAGAAGTTGAAGATAAATCAATTTTATTAATGAAATATCAAGATGAATTTTCGATTAAAGAAATTTCAGAATCTTTGGAGATTGGAGAAAGCGCAACAAAAATGAGATTAAACAGAGCCAAAAGTCGTTTACTTAAAATTTATAATGCATCGTAATATGGAAAATCCTTTTAAGACTATTATAGCCAGCGAAAAACTTCCAGAAAAGATGAAACAAAAAGTAATGGATGATATCGCTTTAATAAAATTATCGTTAGAAGTAGCAGATTTAGTTTCTGTAAAATATCCAAGTACTATCGGAAGTTTTTTTGGATTTGGAAACAAATCAACAAAAGAGCAAAATAATAAAAAAGATAAAGAAGAATAACTAAATATATATATAGATGAATATAGGTTTAAATTTTAGTTTATTAGAAAGTTTGTATCAAGAATTAATCGTCATTTTTCCTAAAATAATAGGAGGAATCGTATTTATCATTCTTTCATACTTAATTTTGAAATTGATTGTATTCATTACAAAATATGTATTGAAGTTATCTAAAATAGAAAATTTAAAGAAAGTTTTAAATAACAGTGATGCGTTAAAAAATACATCGGTGGAAATTGATCCAGCCAAAATAATTGTACAATTCGTAAAATGCTTTGTCATTTTATTAATCATAATTATCGGATCAGATATTTTTGGATTATCAGTAGTGTCTGTTCAAATAGGTCGAATAATCGATTATCTACCTCAATTGTTTAGTGCTGTCTTGATTTTTGCAGGAGGATTTTATTTGGCAAATTACATCAAAACTATTGTTAGAGGATTAATCAAATCGATTGACTCAAATGGAGCAAATATTATTGGAAATGCGATTTTTTATATCATATTGATTTTTACAGCTATCACAGCCCTAAACCAAGCTGGTGTAAATACAGATTTGATTACAAGTAATTTATCGCTTATACTAGGATCAATATTTTTAACCTTAGCAATAGCGTTCGGATTAGGATCTAAAGATATTATTTACCGATTATTATTATCATTTTATACCAATAGAAATTTTGAAATTGGACAACGTGTTATAATAGATGAGACTGTTGAGGGCGTAATTATTTCGATAAATAATATATGTATGATAATAAGATCGGGAGACGAAAAAATTGTATACCCAATAAAAGTAATAACAAACAAAAAAATTCGAATTATAGCGGATTAACCTAAATAACCTAAACTAAAGCCAATTGATTACTAACCAACCTAATTAGTACATTAAAAATCAAGCCGACTTTTAACCTACCAACCAAACCGTGAAAGCCTTGCTTTTACAACCAAACCAAAACCTAGATTTAATAGACGATAAAACCTATAATATCACTTTCTATTATCTATTAAATCAAACTAAACCAAACCAATTGTAAAAGTGATCGAACCAACCAAATCGATCACTTTTTTATTTTATGATTTATATATTATAAATCATAAAATAATTGTACATTTGCATTTCATTACATAATAATTATTAAACCAATATTGGCATGTACTTAACATCAGAAGTAAAAAGCGAATTATTCGCAAAACACGGTAAATCAGCAAAAGATACAGGATCAGCTGAAGGACAAATCGCATTATTCACATTTCGTATCAACCATTTAACTGGTCACTTAAGAAAGAATATTCACGATTATAACACAGAAAGATCTTTGGTTATGTTAGTAGGTAAGCGTAAAGCTTTATTAAACTACTTAAAGAAAACAGATATTACAAGATATCGTGCGATTATCGCTGAGTTAGGATTACGTAAGTAATTAAACTTTATAATAAAAAGGGCAATTGTGTTAAAATTGCCTTTTTTTTTGTTAGAAATCGAAATAAGATAACTACATTTATAAAAATCCAATTAAAGCAAACGGCTTTAATTTTAGACGAATTAAATACTAAGAAGACGAATGATTCCACAGGCGATCACAGAAAAAATAACTCTTGCAGACGGAAGAGAAATTACAATAGAAACAGGGAAATTAGCAAAACAAGCTGACGGATCTGTAGTTGTACGCATGGGTGATACCATGTTATTAGCTACAGTTGTAGCAAATAAAAATGCTAATCCAGGTGTAGACTTTTTACCATTAACGGTAGATTATAGAGAAAAGTTTTACGCAGGTGGACGCATCCCAGGAAACTTTTTTAGAAGAGAAGCAAGACCATCGGACGATGAAATTTTAACAATGCGTCTAGTAGACCGTGTTTTACGTCCAATGTTCCCAGAAGATTTTCATGCAGAGGTTCAAGTGATGATTTCTCTTATTTCTTATGATAAAGAAGTAATGCCAGAAGCATTAGCTGGTTTAGCAGCATCTGCAGCCATTGCAATTACAGATATTCCTTTCACATTAATTTCAGAAGCTCGCGTAATTCGTTTAGATGGTGAGTTGATGATTAATCCTTCATTAGAGCAATTAAAAAGAGCTGATATAGACATCATGGTTGGTGCATCTAAAGACTCTGTTGTAATGGTAGAAGGAGAAATGAGTGAAATTTCTGAGCGTGAAATGTTAGATGCAATTGAATTTGCTCATGCAGAAATTAAAAAACAAATTGAAGCACAGGAACGTTTAGCTGAAAAAGTAGGAAAATCTTTCCCAAAACGTGAATACAATCACGAAACACATGACGAAGAAATTCGCGAAAAAGTGTGGGCTTTTGGATATGATAAATATTACGATATCGCTAAAACACCATCAGATAAAACAGTAAGAGGAGATAAATTTGACGAAGTTATCGAAGAATTTTTAGCTCAATATGCTGAAGACGAAGAAGAGTTAGCTCGTGTTACACCTTTTGCGAAACATTATTTTCATGATGTTCAAAAAGAAGCTGTTCGTCAGTTAATCTTAAACGAAAAAATTCGTTTAGATGGTCGTGATCCTAAAACGATTCGCCCAATTTGGACAGAAGTTGATTATTTACCTTCAACACACGGTTCTGCAGTATTTACACGTGGAGAAACTCAAGCATTAGCTACAGTAACTTTAGGATCTTCTAAAGATGCAAATATGGTAGATGGTGTTGTAACAAATTTTGATGAAAAATTCTTTTTACACTATAATTTTCCTCCATTCTCAACAGGTGAAGCTCGTCCATTAAGAGGAACTTCTCGTCGTGAAGTTGGTCACGGAAACTTAGCACAACGTGCTTTAGCTCAAATATTACCAGACGATTGTCCTTACACAGTACGTATCGTTTCTGAAGTATTAGAATCTAACGGTTCTTCTTCTATGGCAACTGTTTGTGCAGGTACATTAGCTTTGATGGATGCAGGTTTACAAATTAAAAAACCAGTTTCGGGTATTGCAATGGGATTAATTACAGATACTAAATCTGGAAAATTCACTGTATTATCTGATATCTTAGGAGATGAAGATCACTTAGGAGATATGGATTTTAAAGTAACAGGTACTGCTGACGGTATCACTGCTTGTCAAATGGACATTAAAGTACAAGGTTTATCTATGGAAATCATGGAAACTGCCTTATTACAAGCAAAAGATGGACGTTTACATATCTTAGGTAAAATAACGGATACATTGGCTGAGCCTCGTCAACAATTGAAACCAAATGCACCGAAAGTTGTTGTTATAGAAATTCCGAAGGAATTTATTGGAGCAATTATCGGACCTGGTGGAAAAGTGATTCAAGAAATGCAAAAAGAAACTGAAACTGTAATTGCTATTACAGAAGAAGAAAACTTTGGACGTGTAGAAATCAATGGTGTGATTCAAGAAAATATCGATCGTGTTATCGAAAGAATTAAACAAATTGCTTTTGTACCAGAAGTTGATGGAGTTTATAACGCAGTTGTTAAATCAATCAAACCATTTGGTGCTTTCGTAGAAATTTCTAAAGGAGTAGAAGGTTTAGTTCATATTTCTGAAATTGAACACAAACGTTTAGAGAAAGTAGAAGATGCATTAAATGTTGGTGATAAAATTGACGTTAAATTCTTAGGTTACGATGATAAAAAGAAAATGAAATTATCTCGTAAAGCTTTATTGCCAAAACCAGAAAGAACAGAAAGACCAATTAAACCTGCAGGAAATAGAGAAGAAAAATCTCAAGATAATACAGAAGCTTAATTAGTTTTTAAGATAATAAATAATAAAGTCCGAGAATTTTCTCGGACTTTATTGTTTTATGCAAAAGCATCAAATAATTCTTTTTGACTCTGATATTGCGCAATCGGCATATCGTATAACCACGAATATTTCTCTTCTTTTCGTTCTACATAATGCACAAACGAAATATCATTTTCCACAATATGTATATTATCACTTGGCGTTACCACCAACAACTGCAAATTCAACTGTTTGCACAAACGCAATAAATAACGTGCTTTATCCTCATCTTGCGCCTTAAAAGCCTCGTCAATCGCAATAAAACGAAAACCATTATGTTTCTGATTATTGGTTAAGTTAAATTGATAAGCAATCGCTGCACCTAAAATAGTGTAGGTTAATTGGGCTTTTTCTCCACCAGAAAGTGCGCCCATATGTTCATGTGTTTTCTCTTTCTCATTGGTGTCACGACGAAACTCTTCGGCTTTATAATTAAACCAATAACGTACATCCATCACCTTATTTCGCCAATCTTCTTTGCTTAATTTCTTAATTAAAGGCGCTATATTTTCATTAAAATGATCACGTTTTTCTTCAAATAATAACAAAGATTCATTACCAATAGAAATCGCACGATTTAGCAAATTCTTAAATTCTAAAATTTCTTGATTGTGCAATTTAGAACCAACTAATTGTATATAAGTGGTGTATTCTTTTGTGTTATAATCAATTTCAGAAAGAGATTCGTTAAGAGAACTAATATTTTCTAGAATATCGTCTGACCAATTTTCAAAAAACATTCTGAAATCACCAATTTTATTAATAATTGTTTCTTGTAAATATGCTTCAAATTTAGTTTCAAAACGTGGAAGATTTTCGTCGCTTAATTTGAGATAAAAATCTTGATATTCAGAAATTAATTCGATATGAATAGAGTCGGGAAGTGTAGAAACGTCCGAACGCCAATCTTTATATTTCGTGATAATTTCTTCTTTAGGATTTTTAAATTCATTAATTTTTTGCTTGATTTTATCTTCTGTTAAACGTTTAGAATATTCTAAACTTTTGATTTGAGTTTCTAATTCTTTTTGAAACTCAGTTTGTTTTAATTTTATTGAATAATAATCAACATGCAATAAATCGGGATGAATAGTTTCAAATTGCTCAATTTCAATATTTTTATTTTGAGAAATTAAATCTTCATTTCGTTTTATTTCGTTTTTAATTTGTTGTAATAGAGTTTCTAATTTGAAAATTTCACGATTTTTATCGTTTATTTCTTTTTGAGAAAGTTCTTTTAATTCGGTTTTAATTCGATTCAATTCGTTTTGTAAATCCTCTGTTGAATCATTTTCCGAAGAAATAATTTCGATGAAACGTTGTTTATTTTCAAGATCTGTAACAAATGAAGAATCATCAATTAATTCAAATTTTTCAAAACTATTTTGAAGATTAAAAATAGCTTCATTTTGTTTCTGTTGCTCAGAAATTCGAATTTTTATTTGTTCTATTTGTAGTTCAGATTCTTCAGCTTGCTTTTTCAAAAGTTTTATATCATCATAAAAAACCTTTATTTTTTGCGTATTTTCCCAACCTAAAATGTAATTTTCTTTCTTCGAAAATTGGACACGATTATCTTTTACTAAATTTCCATTTTGGTAAATAATGAAACCATTTTGAAGTAAACAATTTTGGTTTTCAATAATTTTCTCAACGCAAATCAAATCAAATTTCTGTTCAATAATATCTTTAATCCATTTAGAGTAAATACTTTCTGTTTTTAAATCTAATTGATGAACGAAATGATTTTCATTTGTTTCTATTTTTAATCCATCCAAAGAAGTAAACCCTTTGTAGGTTAAAATTGTAGAAATTGCATCGTAATTATTTTCGGTCAGATAATTTTTTACTTTCTCAGTATATTTTTCAGGAACAATAATTTGATGCGCAAATTGATGTAAAATCTTTTCTATTGCTGGTTGAAAAGTTTGGTTGTTTGTCTTTATTAATTCGGCTACAAATGGAATTTCATCTTTTGAAGAATGACAAATTTGAACAATTTCATCTCGAATTGTTGCAATATTTCCAGTAATATTATTTTTATTTTTAGCTAAAAAATCAAGTGTTTTTTCAATTTCTTTTTGTTCTGAAATTATTTTTTCAAGTCGATTTTTTTCGTTTCTTAATTCGTCGTTCAATTTATCAATTTCTTGATTTATATGCTCTTTTAAAAGTAAAGAATCACTTTTGTTTTGATTAAAAAGTACTAAATCTGGATTTTCGGATAAATTGAATAAACGACAAATAATGTTATAATTAGTTCGTTTTTCTTGTTGATTTTGAATATTTTTTTCAAGTTGGTTGATTTCATTTTTCAGTTGTTCAACTTGATTCCCGATTTGATCTGATTTAATTTGAACAGTCAAATTTGTTTCTTGATCTTTCAGCTTGGTTTCCTTTTCATGCAAAAGATTTAATTCTTGGTGCAATAAATCAAACTGATTAGTTGTCCTAATCAATTCATTATTTGCCAATTCTAACCCCTTTTTTGCAAACCAGAAAACGGATGTTTCTTTAGAATGATAAAGTGTTTTGAGTTGAGTTGTATAATCTGCTATTTTTACAGAAAAATCATTAATTGGTTCAAGATATTTTAGCTGATCTTTTACTTTTTCAATGTTCACTTTAGCTTCCATCAAGGTATTAAAGCTATCTTTTAGAGCAAGAAATTCTGATTCAGCATCTAATTCTTCGAGCATATTTGTACGAATAAATTCATCTAAATCTTCTAAAACTTTGACACCAACAACTTGATTAAACAACGAAAGAGCTTTCTTAGAACGCATTCCGAAAAGATCTGCCAAACGATCCGCATAAGCAATCGGACCATCCATAAATTCGATTTTCTTTTTGGTTGTATTCGAATTATATCTTTTATCTAATGTTTTTTTCCAATTTCCTTTTTGATCAAAATGCTGAAAATCTCGTTCAATATTTAAAGGAAGATGTGCAATTCCGAACGAACGTTTTAACTCATCATTCGAATACCAACGAACTTGAAAAACGGTAATTGACTTCTCTTCTGCATTTTGAAAATTCGCTAATAGTATAGAAAAACAATTTTTATCGCGAAGTGATTTTGTTAATGTTCCTAAATCTCCATCACGCTGAATTGTTGCATAATTTCCCAAAACATAGGTTTCCTCTGTTCGATCTCCCTTTTTTTCTACACCCGAAGATTGATTATAAAAACGGTCTTTTTTTGCTGGGACTAATAAGGTTAAAAGCGCATCAATAAATGTACTTTTTCCAGAAGCATTTGCTCCAGTTAATAACGAATTATTTCCTTTTGGTTCAATTTTAAAAATACGATCGTTGAAAGTTCCCCAATTGTAAACTTCCATATATTGCAGGCGATAACCCGGTTTGTTGGTTAATGTACTAAAGAGATTCAACATAATTTTCTAATTTATTTTTAAATTCCTGCAATTGATCTAATGAGATTTTTTCTTTAATAATTCGATGAATTTGGTATTTTACATCAAAATCATCACGAGAAATTTCGCGTAAATAACCCAATTCTACAATTCTACGAATATTGATTTCTAGATCTTTCATCAATTTAACTTTGTTATATGTTTCTGGAAGAAAAAGTTCAATTTCATCTTTTATTTCTTGAAAAGAAATGAATTTTTCATTCACATCAAATTGATTCGGATTTTGATCAAATTCTTCTAAAGTCTGACGAAGAACCACAATAATAATTGAAGCTTCGAAACCTATTTTTCGTTTAGAAACAATACCTAAAGTGTTTCCTTCACTGTCTTCTAACTCTTTTAAATAGGCAAAACCATCATCTTTTTTTACAACCAATTCTAAACCAATAATCGTCAAATAATCTTGTATTTCTACTTGATAATTGAGTACATCATTCCAAAGAGACATTGAGCTTTCGATAGGTTGTCGCAATAGTTTTACAACTGCTTTTGAATAAGGTTTTATATGTTGTTCTAAATTTTTCATTTTTCGAATTGAATTGTTTGAATTTCAATTGTTTTTTTTAGTTTTTTATTGAATACAATCTCTTCTTTTTTATCAGAATTAGATGTTGTGTTGTATTCATTTGCAATAGCGATATAGGTAAATAATTCGGGTAAACCTTTTTGCAAACCACCAGTTTTATGGATGATTTCAGATAATGTAATCTCTTCATGACTTTCTAAAAGATCATTTATTTTTTGTTTGATTACATTCTTATCAATAGCGTATTTACTAAATATTTTTTCTAAATGCTCTGATGTTGTTAAATCTGATTCTGCTAATTTTGGTGTTGCAGAATAGTTGATTTCAGGTGTTTGTTCTAAAGTTAGTTTTCTGTCAAAAGGAAGATTAATCTGAATAAAATCATCCACTTCTAATGAAATATCAGGTGAAGTTTTGTGTTTACTAATGGCAATCAATGATTTCTTAATATCCTGAATTGTTTTTTTTGTAGCTTTTGTATTAGAAACTTGCGTTTCTCGGATAATCTTACTCAATTTTTCAGCCATTTTATCATTGGCTTTGTATACTTTTTGACCTGCGGAATGCAATTGTTTTTTCATTCCTTTTAAAAACAAATCATCTAAGAAAATCTCTTTATGATCTAAAGTTGCATAAAGTTCTTGTGTTAGTTTTTCCCAATCTTTTTGAAGATTTGGATTTAATAAAAAATTCCAAAAAGCATAAAAACTTTTACCTTGCGAACTTTCTTTTAGTCCATCTAAAGAGTTAAACGTAAAGTCTAAAATCTCACTTTTACTAAGATTTCCTTCGGTATGTTTTTGGTAAATTTCTTTCGTAATTTGTTTAAAATTATCTTCAACTTCTTTAAAATCTGAAAGTAATTCTTTCGCAGCAAGTGTAATTTGATTAACGCGTGGAACAATTTCATAATCTTCGTAAACTTTTAGGCTTTCACCAAGTTTTAGATGTGTAATTTCTTGTTCTAAATCTATTTTTTTTTGCTCTAAAATAGCTAAACGTTGCTCTTTATTATCATTAGAATATTCGACCAATTCTTTTAATTGTGTAACAATTGTTTTAAATTTTGATTCGGTTCCGACATATTCGGTTTTTTCTAAACTATTTAGCCAATCTAATGTTTTATTTGTATGTGAAGAAATCTCATAGAAAATTTCACCATTTTCTGTTTGAAAGTTGGTTAAAAAACCTCTATTTGTCCAATTCTGAATATATTTTTTTGATTTTAATTCATATGAATCAAATGTATTAATTTCGGCTTCATCATCTTGATCGATTTGGCGAAATTCTAGATAATCAGCCAATCGAGAATGAATAATTTCCGAGGAAAGAATGGTTTGTTTTTCAGAAAATTGTTCTGCTAAAAACAGAATAATAAGTTCACGATTTCTCAATTTTAAGATTTCTACGCTTGGAGAACGCTGTAAAATAGAATCGATTTTTGAACCGTCTAACATATAAATGATTAAAAATTAGATTGATGCGATTTTGCAGTTAAAATGCAAGTTGGAGCGTCAATTTAGGCTTTTTTAATCGGTTATTAAATGATTGTAGATGTTAAAAAATGAAAAGTTTTTTGGCTTATTTTATTGAATTTTAATTCCGAGATGTAAAACTAATCCTTCTAAATTATCTTTCGAAAAAATAGCTCCTTTTAGTTGATTTTCGTTTGGATTGATATTGAAATTATAAGACGTTTTTAAATTGGCTTGTCTTAAATTTGTTTGATCAAAAATAGCATTAGAAAAGTCGCAATTAGCAAAATAGGAATTGCTTAAATCAGCATAAGAAAAATCAACATTGTGCAAAGTTGTATTGCTGAATTTTGTTTTCTTGAGCGGAAGTTGATACAAAGAAGAATCGTTTAAAATACAAGTATCAAACGAGATGTTTAGAGCAAATGTATTGCATGTTTCGAGATTGAAACCAATCATTTTAGAGTCTTTAAATAGAACTTTCTGAAAGCTTGTATCATTAAGTTTAACCAAACTCAAATTACATTCGATAAACTCGCAATCAATAAATTTTAGATGACTTAAATCTATTGCATTAAAATTACATTGCAAAAATTTACAATTTTCGTAATCACCGTATAGAGTTTTATTTTCTGTAAAATCTATTTGGTAAAACTCCTCTTCAAAATAATAATTTGATTCCATAAAAAAACGTATTCGTTCCAAATTTAGAAAGAATACGTTTTAAATTTACTAAAATATATGGTTAATAAATAAAATCTTTATTAGATATGCCTTTATTAATGATGTATTTTTCGATTTTCATCTCGGTTTTTGTATTAGTTGGGTCTACATGAATCATTTTAAATGATAAAGTATAACCATCTAAATTTCTGTAATCTTCGTAATAAAAAGTTGAAAAATTATTTTCATTATTTTGAATTACAGTTTCAGATTTTACTTTATAATATGTTTTTTTATCAAAATATATATATTCTACAGTTCCATTTTTGTTTTTACCTTTTAATTTGTAGGTATTGTTTTGGTCATTTATAAATTCAAATGTCCAAATTGATGGATCTGCGTAAGCTAATTCATTTGTAATATATTTTCTGTTCTTTTTATCTGAATTTTCTTCATCATTCATTGCAGATTTATTTCCTCCTTTATTTTCGAAACCTTTTGTTCCGTCAAAACGATAGCTATAAACAACATTTCCATTTGCCTGAACTTCTAAAGCGCCTTTATTGGGAGCCATTTCTCTTGTAATATATAAAATAGGTTCGTCTCCCATTTTCATTTCGGAATAAAGAGTCTTCATTTTTAGAAGTTTTTCTTTGCCACCAATAGCTTCTATTGATTTATTGATAATTTCTAAAGATTTGGTATCACTTTGTCCAAATACAGATGAAAGTATTAGAATAAAAAAAATTGTAAAAAGGTTTTTCATATTAGTTTTAATTAATGTTTAATCTTCTAAATCATATTCGATTTCTACTTCTTCACCAAATTGTAAGACATAACCATTGTTGTCATAAATGGCAAACTCGCGCATATCCCATTCAAAAGTTTCTATTTCGTAGACAACTTCGCAGTCACTTTTTACTAAATCCCATAATTCATCTACATTATCAACAGTAAAATATAACGAACCTGTAAATTTTGGACGTTCAAAATCTGATGATTGATTTGGGTTTGCAATTAAAACTTCTACATCATCTTTTTTTAATGTAGACCAAATCAAATCCTCGTTCTGATCTTGAAGCTTGAATCCTAATTTTTTGTAAAATTTAATTGTTTTTTGTAAATCTTCTGTCCAAATTATTGGGCGTAAACTTTTAAAAGCCATAGTTATTTATATTAATTATTATGTTTTTGTTGCCATTCTGCAATTTCTTGCTCATTTAACAAACATACATTTAATTCTGCAGTTATTTTTTCTTTATCAATTCCTTGTCCAATAAAAACAATTTCTATCATACGATCACCCCATTCTTTTGACCATTTAGCATCTATTGTTTTTTGATTAAATTGATATGACGCAAATTGTATTCGTTCATCATAAGACATAGAGCACCACCATGCACCAGCGGGATCGATACGAATACTACCTCCAGCTTGGCTTAGATATATTGCTTCATCTGGACGATTAGCTAACCAAAATAAACCTTTAGAACGGTAAATAGTTGTAGGAAAATCATCATTCAAATAAGTTAAAAAACGTTCTGCATGAAATGGAATTTTTTGACGATATACGAAAGATGTCATTCCATATTTTTCTTCTAAATGATTGTGATGTTCATGCGTACAATGTGCGCCACATTCGTGATTATGGTCGTGATGCTCATGATGATGAGCTTCTTTTTCTTGTTCTTCTAACAATTTTACCCACGCATCCATATCTTGTATTTTCTCAAAATCAAAAAGATTTGTATTTAAAATTTCTGATAATTCTATGTGAGAAAAACTTGCTGGAATTATTTTAGCTGTTGGATTAAGTTTTTTTACAAATGCTTCAATATTTAGTAAAGCTTGTTCGTCTACTAAATCCATTTTATTCAGAATAATTACGTTAGAAAACTCAATTTGATCAATTAAAAGATTAACAATCGGACGTTCGTCTTCTTTATTTTTGCTGTATCCACGGTCAAAAACATTTTCGTCTGTTCCTAAATTCTGAAAGAAATTTAACATGTCTACAACTGTAACCAAAGTGTCTAAACGAGCAACTTTAGGTAAATCTACCGTGCCATCAGGTGAAACAAAATCTAAGGATTGAGCAATTGGACCAGGATCTGAAATACCAGAACTTTCGATTACCAAATAATCGTATTTTTCTGATTTTGCTAATTTCTCTATCTCTATGATTAAATCTTCACGTAATTCACAACAAACACAACCGTTACTTAATTCCACTAATTTTTCGTCTGTCTGAATAAGGTTATTGTCACGTGCAATCATTTGTGCATCGATATTTACAGCTCCCATATCATTTACGATAACAGCAACTTTTAACCCTTTTTTATTGTTTAATATATGATTAAGAAGTGTTGTTTTTCCGCTTCCAAGAAATCCAGAAAGTACCGTTACAGGCAGTCTATTTTTCATAATTTATGCTTAAAAATGTAGACAAAGTTACGTTATTCTTATCCAAAATATAGTTTTGTATAAACTATAATTATTATAATAATCTGTTAAGAATCTATAGAAAAGTAGCTTATGTTAAGAATTATTTTAATTTTGTTAAAAATCAATTCAAACTATGTTTGCAAACGGTGTTATAACGCTAATAATAATTTCAATACTACTTGAAGTTTATCTCTATTTTAATTTTAGTAAATTTATTTCTAATAAATTTATTTTATGGTTTATTGTGTTCGCTTGGATTGCTATCCTGATAAATTTTGGTTATAATTTAATATTTTTTGACCGAAATGTAGGACAAACACAAACTACAATGTGGGCAACTGGTTTGTTTATGCTGTTTTTATTTCCTCGAATTATTTTATTTTTATTTTTCTCGATTCAAGATATTTTTATAGGATTCGGTTGGATTTTTAATCGAATTACAAATCATCAAATTTCAGAAAATTCATTCTTACCATCACGTCGAAAATTTGTTATGATTTCGGGATTAGCAGTAGCTTCAATTCCATTTTTCAGTTTGATTTATGGAATGACTTTAGGAAAATATAATTATAAAGTTATCAAGAAAAAATTGGCGTATCAACGTTTACCAAAATCATTTGATGGGTTTAAAATTCTTCATATTACGGATATTCATTCGGGAAGTTTAGATAATAAAGAGAAGATAGAAGGTGCAATAGATATGATAAACCAACAAGAGTTTGACGTTTTACTTTTTACGGGAGATATTGTGAATAATTTTCATTGGGAAATGGACAAATGGTACGATGTTTTTTCTAAAATAAAGCAAGCACCACACGGTAATTTTGCTGTTTTGGGTAATCATGATTATGGTGAATATTCGGATTGGAAATCGGAAGAAGAAAAAGAAGAAAATTTTGAAAAAATAAAAGCTATTTTTCCTAAAATTGGGATGCGATTATTGTTGAATGAAAATGTAAGTATCACAAAGAATAATGAAAAAATAGCGTTAGTTGGCGTTCAGAATTGGGGAACACGTTTCAAGAAATTAGGCGATTTAGATGTTGCTTCTCGTAATGTAGATTTTTCTGATTTCAAGATTTTGATGTCGCACGATCCATCACATTGGAACGAAATTGTGAAATCTGATCCAAAACATTATGATTTAACTTTATCTGGACATACACATGGAATGCAACTTGGTATAGAAGTTCCAAAAATTGGTTTGCGTTGGAGTCCAGCACAATATATTTATCCGCAATGGGCAGGTTTTTATGATTTTGAAGGAAAAATAATTAATGTAAATAGAGGATTTGGTTATCATTTTTATCCTGGTAGAGTAGGTGTTTGGCCAGAAATTACGGTGATTGAATTGAAAACTAAAAACGTTTAATATTCTGTTAATCATCAAAACAACAATTTAATTTAACTATAAATAAATATTATGAATGAAGAATTAGTTCCTTTACAGGTAGAAAAAAATCCGGCAACATCAAGATTTGAGTTAGTTGTAGACGGATACACAGCTTTTATTGATTATAAACAAGAAGATGATGTGATAAAATTAATTCATACCGAAGTTCCAGAAGAGCTTGCTGGTAGAGGTGTAGCTGCTGCATTAGTAGAAAAAACATTGAATTATTTAGAAGAAAATAAAAATTCGTTATTTCCTTATTGTCCTTATGTTTTTGCTTACATCAAAAAACATCCAGATTGGAAAAGAATTGTTAATCCTAACTTTCCGAAATACGACGAATTATAATCGAGTAATTTTAGAAAATAAATAAACGAAAAAAGCGACCAAAATAAATTTTGATCGCTTTTTTATATGATAATAAATGTTATTATGCGTTGTTTTCGTCCTCGTGAGTATACGTTTGTTCAACAGCAACATGTCCTTCCCATTTGTCTACAGCTACTGTAGATAAAGCATTTCCAAGTACATTTGTCATAGAACGCGCCATGTCACAGAAATGGTCGATAGGTAAAATAAGTGCAATTCCTTCTGGCGGAATACCAAACATAGAACAAGTAGCTACGACAACAATTAATGAAGCTCTTGGTACACCTGCAACTCCTTTAGAAGTTATCATTAATACTAATAACATCAATACTTGTTTCTCGATAGGCATGTGAATACCGTAAACTTGTGCAATAAATAATGATGCAAATGTCATGTACATCATAGATCCATCTAAGTTAAACGAATAACCGAGTGGTAATGTGAATGATATGATTTTTGGTTGAGCACCAAATTTTTCTAATTCTTCTACCAATTTAGGGAATACAGCTTCTGATGAAGTTGTAGAGAAAGCGATCAATAATGGAGCTTTGATGTGTCTTAATAAATCAAAAATACGTTTTCCTAAGATTAAATATCCTACGAATAATAAAACAATCCAAAGGATTAAAATTCCAATTACAAAGGCAATTAAGTATTTTACATACATTGCAAAAATACCAAAACCATACGTTGCAACAGCTGCAGAAATTGTTCCTAAAACTCCTAATGGAGCAGTCCACATAACGTATCCAACCATGATTAAAACGACGTGAGCAATTTTATCTAAAGCTTTTGTTATCATTTCTCCTTTGCTTCCGTAAGCTGCTAATGCTACTCCGAAAAAGATAGAAAATACAACAATTTGTAAGATTTCATTCGTTGCAAAAGATTCAAAAACAGACTTCGGAATCATGTGTGTTATGAAATGTTCTAATGTTAATGAAGCTTGATTTTTTAATAAATCTTGTGCAGAACTAGAATCCATTTCAATATTCAAACCTTCACCAGGTTTCATCACGTTTACAACAACACAACCAATAACCAAAGAAGTTAATGAAGCTGTGATAAACCATCCCATTGCACGACCACCAACTCGACCTACCATTTTCATATCGCCCATTTTAGCAATACCAACAACTAAAGTTGAGAATACTAATGGAGCAATAATCATCTGTATAAGACGAATGAAAATTGTACCTAAGAGTTTTATATTCGTTGAAAACGATTTAATAAATTCTGGAGAGGTGTTGTAGTGCACATAGCCACCAAGTGCTACACCTATAATAAGTGCAACGATAATTGCTACAAAAAGTTTGTTGTTTTTCATTATACGATTTTAAACTTTTCCAAAACTACTATTTTTTTAATAAACTATTAAGTTTTAAAAGATATTAATACACCAGTTAAAATGTAAAACACTTATTATCTGCTATTTGGAGTGTGTTTTTTTTCGGTGTACTTCTTACTAATCAGGTTGTTTGAATGGAACTTCTTGATTTAAAATTTCTTCGATTAATAATGACATTGGTGGTGTAGATTTTTCTACAATAGAATAATCTATGGTTGTACTTTTATCAACAGACAATTTTATTAATTCTTTATTTGGAAATTTTATCGGATAAATACATAATTCAATCGGTCTATTTTGATACGTTGAATCACCATAAAATAAATGTGCATAAAAAATCAATTGCAATTGCTTTGCCTTATCTTCTTTCTGATAAACAAGTTCTATTTCTTCTGTTTTTACTGAAATATCTTTTGCAAAACCAGTCTTATAATCAATAATTCTGATTTGATCATTTACCGAATCAATACGGTCAATAATTCCTTTTAATTTTACAGTTTTACCATTTGTAAGTGGAAAATTTACCTCGTGTTTACTTTCTAATGCACGAATTATAAACTCATTTTCTTTCGCAGTTTTTGCATCTTTTGTCAAAACTCCATCTACAATTCGTTCTGCAATTTTATAAATCAAATAATTTGGTCCTTTATCCAAATGTCCATCTTTATATTCTTTTCTAAAATGCTCTTGTAAAGCATTTGTTTTAACTTTTTCGATGATTTTGAAATCATTTTCAGTTAAAATTTTATTCAAATAAGGTAAATATAAATCTTCTAATGCGCCGTGTACAATATTTCCTAAAGTTCGCGCACTTACAGTTTCTTCCGCTTCTTCAACTTCGTTGACATTAAAAACACGTTGTTCATAGAAATCTAACGGATTGCGTAAATACGTGGAAAGCGACGAAGGCGAAATACCATAATCTGCCCAATTATTCAGTTTTATCATTGTTTCATCTGTTTTTGGAACAATAATTTCTTTTAGTGGTTTTGAGATGAAATTTGGCGCAGCAAAACTTTCATTTAATTTATGTTTACTTTCAAATTTTATTTGAGCTAAAAATCTCGATTTTTCTCCAGTTCCCATTCCATCAGCTTCGGTATCGTACACAAAATACGCATTTTTAGAACGTTGTATTAATCGATAAAAGTGATACGCATAAATAGAATCATTTTCTGTAAACGTATTCAATTTCATTTGTTTACGAATGTCGTAAGGTATAAATGTATTATTTTGTCGTCCCAAAGGTAAAATTTGATCATTAACAGAAGTCATGATTATTGTGTCAAAATTTAGTAATCTTGTTTCTAATAATCCCATTAATTGTAATCCTTTTAGCGGTTCACCAATAAATGCAATCGATTCTGACTGTACAATTTTATTATACAATAAAAATAAGGTTCTGTAATCTTTAATATCATCAACCTGAAGTAGGTTTTCATGTAGTTGATTAAAAACTTTCTTGAAATAGAAAAGATATTCTTTTGTCAATAAATCATTCATCGCAGGATGGTGAAGTAAATGATCGGTCCAATCTTTTAAATGATGAATAAATGATGTTATATTCGTCGGAATTTGAAATAAACTCTTAAAAATTGATTCATTTAATACGGATTGAATTGAATTTGGCGAATTAAAAATTCGATTTTGAGTTCGAATATCATGAACTAATTTTCGACTTTCATCTGAACTATAATGAGACAATGTTTTATTTTCGAGAATTTGTAAAACATTTTTGAAATAAAATAAAGTACCTTTTCCAAGTTTTTCACGGTTCATTTGCAACTCGAAAATAGATTTGAAAAATTGTGCTAACGGAACCGAGCGTAACGGAATTCCCATCGAAATATTAAGATGCGAAATATTGTCAGGTAAAGAATTTAAGATTGCATGTAAAATGGATTCATCTGCTAAAATAAGAGCTGTATTTTTAATTTCTTCTTCGGATAAATTTTTTATTAGATCTGCAATATATTTTGCTTGTCCAACTTGTTTTGCAACACCAATTGAATTCAGATTTTTGGGTTTTGAAAATTCATCTACAATCCAATTAATAGGCTTTATTTTTTCTTTGTATTTTCTTAGGAATGAGCCCGCTTCTTGGTTTGGATTCTCGTAATAATAACGATCTACATCCCAATAAAGTGTTGCAATATTTTCTTTTTCTAATCTGAAAATTAAGGCTTGCTCAGCTTTTGTTAAAGCATTAAATCCAGCAAAAATATAATGTTGCGAACGATTTTCAACTATTTCTTCAACCTTTTCGCTTGCAATACGAAAAACCATACCTGCATATCCTTCTTTTGCATCAATTAAGTCTTGTTGTAATTGAAAATAAAGTTTAGAAACAATACCCCAAAATGTTAAATGATTTTGAATGACTTCATTTTTACCTATTTCAATTTTTCCTTCTCCCCATTGATTAATTCGCTCTACAGAAACCAAATAATCCAAAATTTTATGTGCAGGCTGAAGCGAAGCATCTATATCATCAAAATCTTTGAGAACAGTTGGTCCCCATTTTATAAATTCTTCAAAAGTATCAGCTTTTGTAACTACTTTTTTGTAGGCTTTATAAGCTTTGAACCAAAGATTAATACCAGAAATAATTTCTAAACCAGAAAGATCACTCATTAATTCTTCGATACTTTTCATTTGTGGAAGAATGATATTTTTGGCTTGACGCTGAAATTCTTCTCTGAAAAATAACATGGGACGTTTTCCTGGTAAAATCAATGTTGTATTAAGAAAATTTGTTTGCTTTTCTAATAAATCAGTTACAACATTCTCGATGAATTTGGCCATTACTTTATAATCTATAAATTGAATTGAAGTAAAAGTATAAAATTTAAAAGACAATTGATGTCGTTGGTTAATTTTAGAAGAAGGATTTTTCTTTTTAAAATTCTTTCACAGGTTTATCAATTCAAATAAAGTAGTATTACAAAGATTGTCATTAATAGTTTATTTGATGTCGAATAAATTTATTTTTGAAATATAAAAAAAGCGACTAAATATTAGTCGCTTTTATAATTAATAAAAAATGATTTTCTTATTTTATCACACCCAATTCTTTACCAACTTTTATAAAAGCTGCAATTGTGTGGTCTAAATGCTCTTTTGTGTGAGAAGCTGATAATTGTACACGAATACGTGCTTTATCGCGAGGAACAACGGGGAAAAAGAATCCGATAACGTAAACACCTTCATCTAATAATTTGTCTGCCATTACTTGAGATAATTTTGCATCGTACAACATTACAGGTACAATAGCGGCATCACCTTCGGGAATATCAAAACCTGCAGCAACCATTTCTTTACGGAAATATTCTGCATTCCACATAACTTGATCACGTAAAGTTGTATCGTCTTCTAACATTTCTAAAACTTGTAATGCTGCACCAACAATTCCTGGAGCCAAAGAGTTAGAGAATAAGTAAGGACGAGATTTTTGACGTAACATTTCGATGACTTCTTTTTTACCAGAAGTAAATCCTCCCATTGCACCACCTAAGGCTTTTCCTAAAGTTGAGGTAATAATATCAACGCGTCCCATAACATCGTTATGTTCATGTGTTCCACGTCCAGTTTTACCAATAAAACCTGTCGCATGAGAATCATCTACCATTACCAAAGCATCGTATTTATCAGCTAAATCACAAACACCTTTTAAATCAGCAACAATACCGTCCATAGAGAAAACTCCGTCAGTCACAATAATTTTGAAACGATGACCTTTTTCTGAAGCAGCTATTAATTGTGCTTCCAAATCTGCCATATTATTGTTTTTGTAACGGTAACGCGCAGCTTTACATAAACGTACACCATCTATAATAGAAGCGTGGTTTAATTCGTCCGAGATAATTGCATCTTCTTCTGTAAACAATGGTTCAAAAACACCACCATTTGCATCAAATGCGGCAGCATATAAAATCGTGTCTTCTAATCCTAAGAAGTTTGCAATTTTTTGCTCTAATTCTTTGTGTACATCTTGTGTACCACAGATAAAACGAACAGATGACATTCCGTATCCGCGGTTGTCTAACATTTTTTGAGAAGCAGAAATTACTTCTTTGTTATCTGATAATCCTAAATAGTTATTGGCACAAAAATTAAGTAAAGTTTTACCATTTTCTAATGTGATTTCTGCACTTTGTGGAGAAGCAATGATTCTTTCTTTTTTGAACAATCCTTGTTCTTCTAAATCATTAAGTTGTGTTTGTAAGTGGTCTTGAAATTTATTGCTGTACATAAATAAATCGCTTTTGTTATGATATGTTTAATACAAATGTAAAGGTTTACGGGCAGATTTTTCGTATTTTTGTAAGACATAAAATTTAATTAAAGTGATTACAATACTTATTTTAATCTTTCAATATTATTTTCTAGGTAAATTATTTAATAAAGACAAGCTAAAATTAATCTTATCAGTTATAGGTTTATACTTTTTAGGAATCATTGTGATTGCTCTAAATATAGCCTTATTGGTTACTTTTGGTGTTATAAAAACTGATTTGCAAGAGTTAACACAGTCGAAATGGATGATGGTTCCAGATTTGGTTTTATTTGTACTTCTATCTTTTGTTTACTATAGTTATTTAAAACGTAAATGGACGATGGAAATGTTTTCGAATGAGGTAGAAAAACGCAAAGAAGAAATCTTGAATACTGTAGAGCCTTTGAAGATGAATCCTGTCAAATTAAATGTTTATCCACACTTTCATACCGTTTCGGAGAAAAATATACATTTGGTACAACCATTGGCTAAAGAAATTTGGAATGAGGCTTATAAAGATTTATTGTCGCAAGATCAAATCGATTATATGATTGATATGATGTACAGTAATGAAAAAATTAACGAGGGAATTGCAAACGGAGATGTTTGGGAAATACTGAAAGTTGATAATATTCCATCTGGTTATTTACATTATAAATTAGATGAAGATAATACCGTTTTCTTATCAAAAATTTACTTGAAAGAATCTAATCAAACCAAAGGAATAGGACAATTGATGTTGAATAGAGTAGTGGATTATGCAAAAGAAAAAGGTGCAAAAGCAATTCATTTAACTGTAAATAAAAATAATGCAAAAGCAATTCGTTTTTATGAAAAGAATGGATTCAAGAATATGGAATCAAAAACATTTGACATCGGAAATGGATATATTATGGACGATTTTATCTTTCAGAAAAATATAAATTCTTAAGAATTAATTAGAATTTTAATATACGAAGCTGTTACTGTTTGTAACAGCTTTTTTTTGTTATTATTTGATTATCTTAGATTTAATTAATAATCAATCAGAAAATGAAAAAACTACTTTTTACCTTCTTATTAGGAACAATATCACTTTTCGCACAAGATAAATTGGTGGTGGAATATGAGTATAGAAATGAATTCGATTTGAGTAATCAAACTGATAAAGAAATGATTCAGCTGTATAAAAATGCAGCAGAAAAAAAACATGAATTTCAATTAATTGTCGATAAAAATGAATCTGTTTATAAAGGAATTGAAAAAATAAATAATACTCAAGAAGAAGAAACTACCTCGGTATCTTTTGTAATTCCTGGAAAAATATTTTATAAAGATATAAGAAACAATGAAACGTTTACTTATGAAGATTTTAATGGGCGAAAATTTATTGTAAAAGATACAATTTCTACTATTTTTTGGATATTATCACGAGAAACAAGTAAAATATTGGGTTATGAAGTAAAAAAAGCAACAGCAATTGTTAAAAATAAAACGTATGAAGCTTGGTATACTCCAAAACTTGATTTTAGAAATGGGCCAGCTGAATTTGGCGGTTTACCAGGATTAATTTTGAAACTTGAAATAAGTGTTACAAATAAAAAAATGCCAAGAAAAGATATTTATCAAGCAACAAATGTTATGGTAAATAATAAAGTAAAAATTGAAAAACCTACAAAAGGACAATTGATTACAAAAGCAGAATACAAGACAATTATAGATGAAATGATGAAGGAATTTATGAACTCTGAAAGTAAAATAGATAAGAAAATAGATTAATAAAAAAGTAATTCTTATTACTTTAATTTTCATTCAGAGCTTGTCGAAGAATCAGATGCATTTCGATATTTGAATGAATAAATATTAATACTGAACTTAAAATTTATAAGAGTCAAAATTAAAAATAGATGAACAAAAAAAGGATTTCAAATTTGAAATCCTTTTTTTGTTATTTTTCTCTTTCCATCACATATTTCACTAATGTTTCAAGTGAATTTCGATATTCATTTTCAGGAAATTCGTACAATATATCTAAAGCCTCTTGGCTATATTTTTTCATCATTTGTTGCGTGTACTCAATTCCGCCGTTATCTTTCACGTACTGAATTATTTCACGTACACGTTTTTTATCATTGTTGTGACGTTTTACTGAATTTATTAACCATTTTTTATCTTTTTCATTCGCATTATTTATCGAATAAATTAATGGTAACGTCATTTTTTGTTCCTTAATATCAATACCGACAGGTTTTCCAATTGCATTAGAAGTGGTATAATCAAACAAATCATCTTTTATCTGAAAAGCAATTCCAACCAATTCGCCAAACTTGTGCATTTTCTTCGCAACTTCCTCTGTACAACCCACCGAACGCGCACCAGCTTCGCAACAAGCGGCGATAAGTGTAGCCGTTTTCATTCGGATAATTTCAAAATAAACGTCTTCGGTAATATCTAATTTTCGTGCTTTTTCTATTTGTAATAATTCACCTTCTGAGATTTCTTGTATTGCAACAGAAACAACTTCAAGTAAATCAAAATCTTTATTTTTTGTAGAAATGATTAAGGTTTTAGACAAAAAATAATCGCCCACCAAAACAGCCACTTTATTCTTCCAAATTGCATTCAGCGAGAAAAATCCGCGACGCAATGTACTATCATCTACGACATCATCGTGAACCAAAGTTGCGGTGTGAATAAGCTCTATAAAAGAAGCCGCACGATAGGTACGTTCTTGCACTTCGCCGTTTAATTTTGCAGTTAAAAACACAAACATCGGGCGCATTTGCTTCCCTTTTCTGCGTACAATATAATTGGAAATACGGTCGAGAAGTGAAACATTACTCTTCATCGATTCGAAGAATTTATGTTCAAATAATTTCATTTCCTCCGCAATCGGAGCTTTAATCAAATCTACCGTGTTACTCAAAATTTAGTTTTTTAATTCGTAAAATTATTGATGCAATGTAAAACTTGTTTCGCATAAAAGCCTTTGTAATTAAACTCTTCGCCGCTGAAACAAAGCTTGTTTTCGGTTGGTAGAACGGAAATTCCTTCCAATTGTCCCAACTGAGTCGTGAAGCCCAAAGGTAAACTTATTTTTTTAACTTGAGCAGTGAAGAACAATTGATTATTGTCTTTCGGTAAATCGAACCAATTAATAAAAGCCAGCGCTTCTTTTGTGTAGCCAAGTAAATAAATTCCTTTGGTTAGACTATTTTCATCAGCATCGATAAATGCAGCAGTTACAGCATAATTTGTAGGAAAAGTTTCTAACTTTTTGGCTGCTTGTTTTTTAGAAGTATCAATTTGTACAACATAATGCGTTGTCGCTAAATTTGACCATTCTTTTGTGAAAATATGCAACTGATTTTGGTAAACAAAAAATGCTTCTGCATCCCAATTTGTTGTCATATTTTTGAACTGAAAAGTGTCTTGTTCAGGATAATCAAATTCTATTTTTTCTGCTTTTAATTGCTGATAAGATTTTGAATAATCGATAGATTTCTTATTGATAAAATAAATAGCTAAATCTTTTCGTTTACCCAAATTATTTCCAAAATCTGCAAAATAAATGCGATTATCATCCGAAGAAATTTCTTCCCAATCAATATTTGGAGCGTTTGTAATAAAAATTGTATTGATTATTTCACCCGTTTTTGCATCAAAACGATACAATTCTGGTTTGGAATCAGAATCATTTAAACCCCAAAAAGAAGCCACATTTTTATCTTGTTTTTCGTATTCTAAAGTCGAAATTTCGTTCAAAATAGGAGGTAAGTTCACACTTTCCAATTTATAATCATCAATGGAAATTGTATCGATGTTTTCTACTATTTGAGCAAAAGTGAAATTAGTCAGAATTAAAAATAAAAATGTGGCTAAAAATTTCATTGCTTATTCTTTACGCATTACCCGTTTTATTGGCTAATTGTCCGCAAGCTGCATCAATATCTTTTCCGCGACTACGACGTACATTTACCACAATATTATTGGCTTCTAATGCTTTTATATAATTTTCGATAGCTTGTTCTGAAGCTTGTTTATACATTCCGTCATCTTCAATAGCATTATACTCGATAATATTAATTTTTGAAGGAACTTTTTTACAAAATTTCACCAAAGCATCAATGTCTTCTTTTTTATCATTAACACCTCCCCAAACAATATATTCGAACGTAATTCGTAAACCTGTTTGTTGGTACCAATACTGAAGACTGTCCATTAAATCCGTCAATGGAAATTTAACAGTAAAAGGCATAATTACATTACGAACCTCTTCACGAGCCGAATGCAAGGATACCGCAAGGTTAACGCGTAAATCTTCGTCAGCCAATTTTTCAATCATTTTCGGAATACCAGAAGTAGAAACAGTAATACGTTTCGGTGACATTCCAAGACCTTCTGGCAACGTAATTTTTTTGATGGCAGAAATAACTTCGTTATAATTTAACAAAGGTTCTCCCATTCCCATAAATACGATATTGCTTAAAGGACGATTAAAATAACGTTTGCTCTCGTCGTCAATAATAACAACTTGATCCACGATTTCGGCAGCAGTAAGGTTACGCATACGTTTTAATTGAGCCGTTGCACAAAAAGTACAATCTAAACTACAACCAACTTGCGAAGAAACACAGGCTGTTGTACGTGTATCGGTCGGAATTAAAACAGATTCTACAATGTTACCATCATGAAGCTTTACAGCATTCTTGATGGTTCCATCGTTAGATTTTTGAAGAAGATCTACTTCTACAGGTTGAATTTGGAAAGTTTCTCCAATTTGCTCACGTAGCGCCTTAGAGATATTTGTCATGTCATCAAACTGATGTGCATTCTTTTTCCATAACCATTCGTACACTTGTTTTGCACGAAATGATTTTTCTCCAATCTCTTTGAAATACTCTTCAATCTCAGCTTGTGACAGCTTTCGTATGTCTTTTTTTATTGTACTCAAACTGATCTTATAGGATTAACATTGCATCACCGTAAGAGTAGAATTTGTATCCTTCTTTTACAGCTTCGTTATACGCTTTCATTGTTAAATCGTGTCCAGCAAACGCAGAAATCATCATGATTAATGTTGATTTTGGCGTGTGGAAATTTGTAATCATACAATTCGCGATAGAGAAATCGTATGGTGGGTGTACAAATTTATTTGTCCAACTATCCAATGCATTCAAATGTCCGTCTGCAGAAACTGCAGATTCTATAGATCGCATAGAACTTGTCCCAATAGCACAAACTCTTTTTTTATCATCAATAGCACGGTTTACAATATCTGCTGTAATTTGTGGAATAATAACTTGCTCAGACTCCATTTTGTGTTTCGATAAATCTTCAACCTCTACAGCCTGAAAAGTTCCTAAACCAATATGTAAAGTTAACTCAGCAAATTCTACACCTTTGATTTCTAAACGTTTTAATAAATGTTTAGAAAAATGTAAACCAGCTGTTGGCGCAGCAACTGCACCTTCGTGTTTTGCGTATATTGTTTGGTAACGTTCTGCATCTTCTGGTTCTACGTCACGTAAAATATATTTAGGAAGTGGAGTTTCTCCCAATTCTTTCAATTTTGCACGAAATTCTTCGTAAGATCCGTCAAATAAGAAACGTAATGTACGACCACGAGAAGTTGTATTGTCAACTACTTCTGCAACTAATGTATCATCATTATCAAAAAATAATTTATTTCCGATACGGATTTTACGTGCAGGATCTACTAAAACATCCCATAAACGAGTTTCTGCATCTAATTCTCTCAATAAGAAAACTTCGATTTGAGCACCTGTTTTTTCTTTGTTACCCATTAATCGAGCAGGAAAAACTTTCGTATTGTTACGAATCATTACATCTCCTTCTTCAAAATAATCAATAACATCTTTGAATAATTTATGCTCAATTACTCCCGTATCACGGTGAATAACCATTAGGCGAGATTCGTCTCTATTTTCAGAAGGATGCTCTGCTAAAAGTTCTTCAGGTAAATTAAAGTCGAAATCAGAAGTTTTCATTTTCATAATTGTACAAATTTTTACAAATATACGACCTCAGATACCCCTTTGTCAAGTATAAACGTGCTTTTTATGATATTGCTAACTATAATTGTTTATTTTTGGAGGTTTATAAAAGATAAATGAAAAAGATATTTTTAGCAATAGTTGTATTATTTACATTTTTTAATTGTAATAATTCAGAGAAAAAAAATAATGAAGTAAAAACTATAGAATCTGTTGAATTAGAAGACTCTTTGAAAGAAAATAGACCAATAGATTTGGTAAAAGCACCTGATTTTTCTTTGGCAGATATTAATGGAAAGCGTTTTGATTTATCAGATTTTAAAGGAAAATATGTCTACATGGATATTTGGGCAACTTGGTGCGGACCTTGTAAAGTTCAGATTCCGTTTATGAAACAATTGGAGGAAAAATTTCGTGATGCCCCAATTCATTTTGTGAGTATTTCAGTAGATAGCGAAGACGATAAGCCAGTTTGGGCTAAAATGGTAAGAGAAAATCAAATGTCTGGAGTACAATTGTTTGCTGGACGAGAGAATAATTTTGGCTATGATTATAAGATACAATACATTCCA
>NZ_JAVXKG010000032.1:0-38213 GCF_036647415.1 Algoriella sp. | reverse complement strand
AAAAATATGAACTATAAAACCTATAAAACAAAAAAAATCAGCAGTAACTTATTAGCTACTACTGATTAATTTATGTATTTTTAATCACTAAAAAACTGTATCTATTTTTCAGGACTAGTCAAAAATCGAAAGTTTAATTCAGTTCATATTCTGCTATTTTTCGATAAAGCGTTGTTAAACCAATACCTAATAATTCTGCTGTTTTTGTTTTATTACCTTTTGTAAATTTTAAAACTTTCTGAATGTGTTTTTTTTCCATCAAAGTCAATTCTAATGAATTTTCGTTCTGGTCAGTTTCGCTTGTCTGAATATATAATGGAAAATCATTTGCAGAAAGTTCTTCATTTTCCGACAGAATAATAGCGCGTTCTATCATGTTTTTAAGTTCACGTATATTTCCTGGCCACGAATATTTTTTCAGAAAAAGTAATACATCATTATCAATTGATTTTATATTTTTTTGATAATATTGATTAAAGTGTTTTATAAATTGATTGACGATTAATTCGATATCCGAAACGCGCTCTCGTAGAGAAGGTAATTTAATATGAAACACCGAAATTCTATAAAATAGATCTTCACGAAATGTACCGTTTGCAATTTCTTTTTCCAAATTTCGATTAGTCGCTGCAATAATTCGTATCTCAACTTTTGTAGGTTTTGTTTCACCGATTTTAATAAACTCTCCAGATTCTAAAACACGCAGTAATTTTGCTTGTAAATCCAAAGCCATTTCGCCAATTTCATCTAAGAAAATAGTGCCTAAATGAGCTTCTTCAAACAAACCTTTTTTATCTTTCATTGCACCTGTAAATGCACCTGCTTTATGACCAAACAATTCACTTTCTAATAAATCTTTACTAAAAGCCGAACAATTAATTGCTATAAAATTTTTGTCTTTACGCATACTTGATTGATGTATCGCATTTGCAAAAACTTCTTTTCCTGTTCCAGTTTCACCGGTTAAAAGAACTGTAGCATTAGTTGGCGCTACTTTTTGTGCTAATTTTAAAACTTGTTCAAAAATAGGAGATTTGCCTAATAATAAATTACGTTCTAATTTTGTTGAGGTAGCTTCTTGAGAAAGCTCATTTTCTTTATTATATTTTACTCGATCTAAAGCTCTATACAATAAAGGTAAAATACGATTATTATCATCGCCTTTAGTAATATAATCAAAAGCTCCGTTTTTAATTGCTTGTACACCATCAGGAATATTTCCATAAGCTGTAAGGAGTATAATTTCGATTAAAGGAAATTTTTCTTTAACTTCTTTTGCAAATTCAACTCCATTGCCATCAGGTAATTTTACATCACATAAAATAACTTCAGGAGTTAATGTTTTTATTTTATTTAGACCTGTTTTTAAATCTTCAGCTTGATATATTTCAAAACCCTCCAATTCGAGAATTCGAGCTAGGAGTGTTCTAATTTTTATTTCATCATCTATGATTAAAATTGAATGTATTCTCATTTACTTGTAAATAACGAAGGTATTGTTTTTATGAATAGATCTTCTGATAATTATTTTCATCTAGAATAGATAAATAACATCAAGTGTTCGACTGGGTTATTTTATTTAGTCTTCGAAAGATAAAGAGTACCATTTTTTATTTATTACAATGATTATTTGTCCTCCTTTCTTTATTAAATTTTTAGTTTTAAATCAACAACTTGAATTATTTTTCAATATATTATTATTATTTAATTTCAGTATTTTATAATAAATTATTAATTGAAAATGTATCTTTTAGTAATGAAGTGTTAGATGTAACAAAAAGTTTTAGAACTCAATTACAAAATCATAAGAATCAATATTTTTTAGTATAAAAACTTTAATAACATTAAATTACGGTTTTCCGTAATTTAATATATAATCCTTTTTGTATATTTAACCAACTTATTTTAAGTTTTGGACAACAAGTTCAAATCATAAAACTATTAAAACTAAAACAATAATAAATGGCAATCAATTTACAGAAAGGACAAAAAATAGACATCGGTCTTACAAAAATGACAATAGGATTAGGTTGGGATCCAAATGAAGGAACGGGTAATAATTTTGACTTAGATGCCTCAGCAATCATGATAGATTCTACTAGAAAATTAGTTAGTGAAGAACATTTTATTTTCTATAATAACTTAACTTCTCCAGACGGTGCACTTACACATACAGGAGATGATCCTACAGGTGGAAATAGTGATGGAGACGATGATGAAGCAATTGTTATTGATCTAAATAAAGTAGATTCTAAAGTAGAAGAGATTTTATTTGTTGTAACAATTGAAGATTTTGAAAGAAGAAAACAAAATTTTGGACAAGTACGAAATTCTTATATTCGAATTGTGGATAACGACACAAATGAAGAGATTGCAAAATATGAATTAGATGAGGATTTTTCTATAGAAACTGGAGTTGAATTTGGACGTCTTTATAAGAAAAATGGTTCATGGAAGTTTGAAGCATCAGGAATAGGTTACAAAGCAGATTTAGGATTCTTTTTAGAAAAATATTATAACGGTTCAATTATTAAATAGTAGTAATGATCGATATATATGCTTACGAGCATTTTTCTTTTGACTTATGGATGACCATTATCAAATCTAATCCAGAATTTAAACCCAAAAGAACAATTTTATTTAAAGAGTATTTTTCTATAGACAAAAGTGTAGAAGAAATTGACAAAACAATAAGATACTATGATAATCTTTATAATTTAATTTCAGAAAAAACAGGTAATCATATTGAAAGGGAAGAAATTTTTTTGTTAATTTTAAATGTTTTAGGAAAAAACGTCGAATTAATTAATAGTGAAGATATTGATGATTTTTTCATCAAATCAGATATATTATTTTTAGAAAACAGACCCCAAATAATTTGGAAAGAAATCCCTTCTATCCTCGAAAAAATTACAGACTTAGGAAAAACTGCTAATATACTTAGTAACACAGCTTTTATTCATGGAAATTCATTAAGAGAAGTGTTGAAAAGCCTGAATTTAGAGCAATATTTTACCTTTATGATTTTTTCCGATGAAGTTGGTGTTTCAAAACCAAATATTAAAATATTTGAATATCTTTACGAAAACACACAAAAAATTAAGCAATTAGAAAAGTCCAAAATAATTCATGTCGGAGATAATATTAAAGCAGATTACGAAGGCGCATTGAAATTTGGATTTGACGCGAAATTGGTGAAATTTATTTGATAATGAATAAAAGATATAGTTTACATAAAATAGAATGTGAATCAAAAAGCCCCTTTAACGAAGAGGCATATAGTAGATTTAAATTTGGAGACACTCACTGCGCACGTTTATTTGCAGAAGAGTTGTTTGATGGTTTTATAAAAGAATTTGGTGAAGAAATTTTACAACAAAAAGAAATAATTCTCTTTCCTAGTCCTTATCATTCAATCCCAACGGCTTCTAATTTTCTTTGTTCATATTTTAAAGAACAACTTAATTTCTTTCTATTCGAAAACAATTTACCAGCTTGTATAGAAAGTAAGATTCATCGTAATCAAACTTATGTAGAAGATTACGGTAATATGAATTTTGAAGAAAGAATGACCTTAATTTCTAAAGACACGTACTATATCGATAAACATTTTATAGATGGTAAGTTTTGTATTTTTATAGATGATATAAAAATAACAGGAAGTCACGAAAAAACGGTTGATAAAATACTAAAAGATTATAACGTAAACGGAGAATTTATTTTTGTGTATTTCGCAGAATTAATGAACAAAACAATTCATCCAAAAATAGAAAATCACTATAATTATTTTAAAATAAAATCTGTAAATGATTTGATAGAAGTAATCAATAGTGATGGATTTAGTTTTAACACAAGAATTACAAAATATATTTTGTTGACAAATGAAGAAGATTTTGAATTTATTTTCAATAATATTTCTAGAAAAAAATCAACAAAAATATTATCTAATGCTATCAGCAACAATTATCACAAAGTAGAAGAATATCAAAATAATATAAATAAACTTAAAAATAAATTAAAATGGCTATCAACTTACAAAAAGGACAAAGACAAAGTATTAACGCACCAAAATTTACAATAGGTTTAGGTTGGGATGCTAATAACTCGTCAACAGGAGGTGCTTTTGATTTAGATGCTTCTGTTTTTGTTTTAAATGAAAATAAAAAATTAGTCGCAGATGATTTCTTTATTTTCTATAACAATTTACAAACACCAGATAAATCTGTTACACATACAGGAGATAATTTAACAGGAGACGGAGATGGAGATGATGAGCAAATCAAAATAGATTTGACTGGAGTGGATTCTCGTGTCAAAGAAATTATTGTAGTTGTAACAATTCACGAAGCAGACTCTAGAAATCAAAACTTTGGTCAAGTAAGAAACTCATTTATTCGTGTTTTTAATACTGATACAAACGAAGAAATCTTAAAATATGAATTAGATGAAGATTTTTCTATAGAAACAGCCGTAGAATTTGGTAGAGTTTATGAAAAAAACGGAGAATGGAAATTTGAAGCTGTAGGAAATGGACAAAGAGAAGGTTTAGAAAAATATTTAAACATGTACCAATAAAATCATGGAATTACAAGTTACTAATACTGCAATTGATAAAAACGGAAATGTAGATCTCTCTCAAATCAATTCGTTAGATATTCAGAAATATGATGGAATTGTAAATTCTATTGACGAAACAAATCCGAATTCTATCATAAATTTTGGTTCAGAATTACAAAATTCTCTAGCTTCTCAGAGTGACTCTTTTCTAAATAATGTAAGAAAATCGAACTCAGGAGAAGTAGGCGAATTAATTAATAAATTATTAATTGAGCTTAATTATGTTGATGTAGAAGAATTAGAAGGTAACTCTGTCAAAAAATTTTTAAAGAAGATACCATTTCTTAAAAATATGGTTACTTCAGTAGAAACATTATTTATTAAATACGATAAAATTGTTACGAATATTTCTGATATATCAAATAAGGTAAATGCAGGAATTATAAGTTCTACAAAAGACAATGCAGTTTTACAAACAATTTTTGCGGGTAATATAGAGTCTATAAAAAAAATAGAGGATTATATTATTGCTGGGTCAATAAAACATCAAAAATCTGGAGAAGAATTAGCATTGATGGAAGCAAATCCTGCAAATTATCAAGATTATCAAATTTCTGATAAAAGAGATTTCGTAAATAGATTAGACAGAAGATTAGCCGACCTAAAAGTTGTAAGATTTATTATTTTACAATCCTTACCTCAGATTAGGTTGATACAAAATAACAATGTTTCTATTGCAGAAAAAGCTCAAACAATTTTAACAACGACACTTCCTGTATGGAAAAATCAATTGACTTTAGCTGTTGCAATGCATCGTCAACAACAAAATATAGAAGTGCAAAAACAAGTTTCTTCTACAACAGAAGAAATTCTTAGAAAAAATGCTCAAAGATTACAACAAAATACGATTGATGTAGCCAAAGCAAATGAACAAACAATTGTTTCTTTAGATACGTTGAAAGAAACTACAAGCTCTTTGATTAATACATTGAACGAGGTAAAACAAATTCAACAACAAGGTACACAATCAAGACAACAATTGGACATCGAATTAAAAAATCTAGAAGACACTCTAAAAAAACAAATTCAAAATTCTTAGTTAGAAATTGGATCAAAATAAAGAAATAGTAAGAAATAGTAAGAAAAGATTACAAAAATTAAAACTTCTAAGTAAGTTTTTTGAAAACGCAGATCTTATTAATATAATTATAAAGACAGATTTTATTCAATCTTATTTTGATCCAAAATCTCCAAATAAATTAGATATTAACAAGCTAGAGCTGTTTCATCTTCAATACACAGATAGTTTAATTGTGTTATTAGAAAAGATCAAAAAACAAAAAGAAGCAAATATTCTTGCAATCTATAATGAAGTGGATACTAATGAGGATTATATAGAAAGTTATTCACAAAACTTAGAAGGAGGATTTCATTTAGACAGAAAATTTCATAATGGTTTTATGTCAGAATATTTAAAATCGTTTTATACTAATTTGACAAAAATTAGAATGGATTTTGACAGCCATACAATTAGAAATTTTTCAAATAATTATGCAATAGATTATTATAGGGAAATCAGTCAAATTAATTACTTATTAAGTCTTCCCAAAACAAAATATTACGAGTACGAAAATGTAGATGTAGAAAGAAAATTATTAGGAAAACTTAATTCAAACAATTTCAAAGTTCGTTTTATATGTGGATACAATTCTAATAATCAATTCTTTGAATTGTTTAAAATATTAAATTCAGATGATCAATTTATTTGGAATTTACAAACGAATGAATTTTATTTTTTAGCAAAAGACATTGTAATTCTATTAGATACAACAGAAAATACATCAAATAAGAGAAATATAGTTGATGATCTTATTAATAGAAATAAAGATTTGTTGGCTAATGCTGAAAATATAAAAAAAGAATTAACAGATGATGTATTATCTATTTTGCAAAAATACAGAGAAACACTAGAAAATAAAGAAGTTATAAATCAAGTAATTGATGTGGATGAAGAATTAAATATTTTAAACGCAATGCTAGATTTAAATTTAAAAAATAAACTACAATAATTATGGCAATTAATTTACAAAAAGGGCAAAGAATAAACCTTAAAAAAGAAAACGGAAGCACATTACAAAATGTTTGTGTAGGAGTTAACTGGGGCGCAATCGAGAAAAAAGGTTGGCTAGGTGGTGTGTCAAAAGAAGCTGTAGACTTAGACGCAAGTTGTATTTTATATGATGAAAATAAAAATGTTTTAGACATTATTTATTTCGGAAAATTAAACTCGAGTGACGGAGCTGTAAAACATAGCGGAGATGACTTAACAGGAGATTTATCTGGAGATGATGGATTAGATAATGAAGTAATTACATTAGACTTCTCAAGATTAAATCAAAATGTGAATCACGTTGCATTTGTATTAAATAGCTACAAAGGACAAGATTTCGGAACAATTCCTTTCGCATCTATCCGTATTTATGAAGGTACACCTAAAAATGTTTCAGAAGTTTTTGCAACATACAATATCACGAAAGGAGATAATTTCTCTGGACACGTTGCAATGGCTTTAGGTGTTTTTTACAAAAAAAATGGAGAATGGAAATTTAATGCATTAGGAGAACCAACTCGCGATCGTAAATTAGAACAAACTGTAGAAACTATAAGACAAAACTTTTTATAAGAATTAACCTAAAAAACTATAATAAACAATGGCAATAAATTTACAAAAAGGACAAAAAATAGACCTAAGAAAAAGCACAGGAGAGGCTCTGACTAATTTTTGTGTAGGAGTTAATTGGGGTGCAATAGAAACCGTAAAATCTGGATTTCTAGGATTTGGATCTAAAAAAGTTGTTGAAGATGTTGATCTTGATTTAAGTTGTGTAATGTTAAACTCTAATGGAGATTTAGTAGATTGGATTTACTCTCCAGATTATAATGCATGGCTTTCTAAAAATAATATGCCATTAGGTAAATTAACATCAAAAGATGGAAGTCTTAGACACAGTGGAGATGATAGACAAGGAGATGTAGGTGGAGATGATGGATTAGATAATGAAATCATATCTGTTAATCTTAATAGTATAGATCAACAAGTTGATAAGATTTTTTTCTTTCTAAATATTTACTTAAATCAAGGTCAAAATTTTGATTTCGAACAAATTCCATTTGCTAAAATCAGAATGTACGAAGGTACTCCAACCCGTGTAGATAATGTCCATTCTAATTTTGATATTGTTACAGATGCAAGTTATAAAGGAAAAGGAGCTTTGATTTTGAGTAAACTTTATAAGAAAAACGGTGAATGGAAATTTGATGCTATAGGAGATCCGTCAGACGATAAAATGTTTGTCCATACAATTCAAAGAATTCTTGAATCATATAAATAATAAGTTATGAGAAGATTACCCGTATACTTGTTATTAGACACTTCAGGATCAATGACTGGAGAACCTATTGAGGCTGTGAAAAATGGAGTTCAAATGATGATGCATTCATTACGCCAAAATCCACAAGCAATTGAAACAGCCTATGTAAGTATTATTACGTTTGATCACGAAGCTAAACAAATTGTTCCTTTAACGGATTTAGCATCGTTTCAAATGGTTGATATTAAAGCACAAAGTACAACTTCATTGGGTGCTGCATTAACTTTATTAGCAGAGAAAATGGAGACTGAAATTACTAAAACAACAACCGAACAAAAGGGTGATTGGAAACCATTAACTTTTATTATGACTGATGGTGTACCAACAGACGATTGGCAAACAGGGTTATCAAAAATAAAAGCAATAAATAAAGGCTTAATTGTAGGTTGTGCAGCAGGAAGTGCAGCAGACGATTCTATTTTAAAACAAATAGCAGATTCTGTTGTCAGATTAGATAGTGCTGATTCAGATAGCATATCTAAATTTTTTCAATGGGTTACAGCCTCTATTTCTACAACATCAACAAAAGTAGAAGAATCTGGAATTGATTTGAAAAAAATAGATCAATTACCACCACCACCTTCAGAGTTAGTTATTGTTTCTTAAATTATGGACAGAAGATTATTAGCTTATTTCCTCTTAGATACCTCAGGGTCAATGAGAGGAGAACCTATAGCTGCCTTAAATAATGGGTTTAATGGTTTGATAAGTATGTTGAGATCTGATCCTCAAGCGATTGATTCTTTACACATCAGTGTAATTACTTATGATAGAGAAGTAACTAATTTAGTTCCACTTGTCGATTTAGTAAGCTTTCATCCTATAGAAATAAAATGTCCAGATAGTGGACCAACTCATACAGGAGAAGCATTGCAGATGGTATATGATTTGGTAAACAAAGAACTTGTAAAAGGTTCTCCAGATAGAAAAGGAGATTGGAAACCTTTACTTTTTGTATTTACAGATGGTAAACCTTCTGATTTGCAAAAATACAGAGAAATTGTTCCTAAAATTAAAGCATTAGATTTTGGCGTAATAGTAGGTTGTGCAGCAGGACCAAAAGCAGAAGTAAGTTTTTTACAAGATTTAACAGATAACGTTGTCAAACTAGACACTACTGATGCATCAACACTTACAACATTTTTCCAATGGGTAAGTTCATCTATCGAAATGGGAAGTAAATCTCAAGGCACAGGTGAAGCAATGACACTTCCACCACCACCAAGTGAACTTAATATTATTGTGTAAAACATAAACTATGAGAAGATTACCCATATACTTCCTTATTGATGTTTCAGAATCAATGGTGGGAGAGCCTATTGAGCAAGTTCAAGATGGTATTGCTACAATAATAAAAGAACTTAAAACTGATCCTTATGCATTAGAAACTGTTTGGTTATCAATTATTGGATTTGCAGGTAAAAGTAAAATAATCACACCTTTACAAGATATTATTACATTTTATCCACCCAAAATTCCAATTGGTAGTGGAACATCTTTATCAAAAGGATTAGAAGAACTAATGAATGCTATTGATAGAGATATTGTAAAAACAACTTTTGAAAGAAAAGGAGATTGGAAACCAATTATATTTTTATTTACAGACGGAATTCCAACAGATTCTACTGATCAAGCAATTGAGCGTTGGAACTCTAATTACAAAGGAAAAAGTAATTTAATTATCATTTCTATTGGAGATAATACCAACTTAAATTTATTAGGAAAATTATCTGACCAAGTATTGTTGTTTAATAATACTGATGTTAACTCGTACAAAGAATTCTTTAAATGGGTTACAGCATCTATAAAAGCAACAAGTGAAAATGTAAACAATACTAATACAGATGGAATTAATCTAAGCAAAGCTAATTCTGATTTAGTAGAGAAGATTGATTTAACGAAAAAACATGAAATTCCTGATGAAAATACAGTTGTAATAAGAGGGAAATGCTCTGATACAGAAAAATCGTATCTTATCAAATATAAAAAGGATTTTAAAAATTCTGGTTTTATGGATTTGTTATCATCATATTTTAAAGTAGTAGGCGCATTCAAAATAGATGAAAACTCTTATCAAGAATTCTCAGATCCAAATAAATCTCAAGTTAAAATTTCTGCAGATGAACTATATGGAAATCCCAGTTGTCCTACTTGTGGCAATAGTTATGCTCTTGCAACTTGCCAATGTGGAGGAATTCATTGTATAAAAGGAGATGGCCCAGCAAAATGCCCATGGTGTGGAAACGAAGGATATTATGGTATGTCAGAAGGAGACTTTGATATTAATAGAACTTTAGGATAAATATGGAAAATTTATTGACTCAAATCCTAAAAGAAAAAGAAATAGAAAATTCAAAAATAGTAGATACAACTATTTCAAAATTAATGGAAAATGAGAAAGTATATGAACTATCTAAATCTATTAAAGAAATAAAGCAACAAATATTAGACATTTTTTATATGAATATACACAAAGAAGAATTTAGAGAAGCTCATATTTATATTCCAAACGCAAACGCAAAAAAGGAATATAATTACACATTTGATATGTCTTCTTTTCCTTCAATTAAAATAAGTGATATTAAAAACTTAGAACTTGTAGGATTACAATTTGACGAAGAAAAAAACACTATTTTTGGCACACCAACAATAGCTAATACAATAGAAATTCAGATTGAGTTTTATAGTACGCAAGATGAAAATCTAACATTAGATATAAAACAAATTCCTTTTATTGTAAATGCAGATCCCAAAGATCTTTGGTTGAATAAACCTAGTGCAAAAGACATCAGATTCTCAAAAGATGATGATACCTCTTTTTCTTCTTTATTTTTAGATAAAAAAATTGTTGTAGCCTCTAAACGTGGTCGCTCCCATGCTCACGAAGGAACTACAAGAGATGACGATTTTATGGTAAAAGAATTACCCGAAAATTGGTCAATTGTTGCCGTTGCAGACGGAGCAGGTTCTGCTAAATTCGCTAGAGCAGGTTCTAAATTTGCAACTGAAAATATTGTTAATGCTTTTGAAAATGAAGAATTATTGAAAACTTTATCAGAACAAATAATTAATTATTATTCTGAACAACCAATAATTAATCAATCAAATAACTCTGAAATCGATTTAAATCAAGTTACAGATGAATCTTCAATTATAGAAACTTCAACACCTGAAACAGTCGAAGAATCTAAACTGAAAATAAAAGGTCTTATCATAAATTCTCTATACACACAGGTAAAAAAACTACATACAGATTTAGAAACCTTTGCGATTGATAATGAATTTACGTTGAAAGATCTTCACACAACATTGATATTTACGTTAATTAAAAAATTCGATTTTGGATATGTAATTTTATCTTTTGGAGTTGGAGATTGCCCAATTAATGTTTTGGAAGAAAATGATACAAAAGTGAAACTACTTAACTTTCTTGATGTAGGAGAATTTGGAGGAGGAACTCGCTTTATTACAATGCCAGAAATTTTTTCTAGACCTGATATGGTCAACCGTTTCGGAATAAATTGTTTCCAAGACTTTTCAAAATTATTTTTGATGACAGATGGTATTTATGATCCCAAATTTGTTGTTGAAAGTAAATTAGAAAATATGGAAACTTGGAAGAATTTTTTACTCGATTTAAGTGGAGAAAATGAAGACAAAGCAATTGTTGACTTTATAAATGACTCAGAGATAGAAAATCAATTATCTCGTTGGATGGATTTTTGGAGCAAAGGAAATCATGATGACAGAACTTTAGCTATTATATACTAAGATTATGAGTGTAATTAGAGTAAATTCAATCATAGATAATACCAAATCTTATGAATACATAGATGATGGTAATCCAAAAAAAGGAGGCATGAAAGATGTTTATTTTTCTCCTGATAAAAAATATGTTGTTGCTTTTTTCCGAGATTCATTAGATTTTAATCAAAAAGAAAGGATAACGAGAATAGTCAAATTATACCTCGATAATATAAAAAGTGGAACTAGTTCAGATTATTTTTTAGATGATATATTTCGCTGGCCTTATGATGCGGTAGAAAAAGATGGAAAAACAGGAGTTATTGTTCCTATTTATAATTCTAAATTTTTCTTTGCTAAAGGATATACTGCTGATGAGACTATAAAAGGAGGAGAAAAAGTAGGAAAATGGTTTACAACACCTTCTTTCCGAAATAAAGAATATCCATTATCATTAGATAAATCCGAATTAGGAGATTGGCTAAGTTATTTTCAAATCGGAATTAATATTTCACGTGGAGTGAAAAAAATGCATCAAATGGGATTAGCACATTCAGATTTATCTTACAATAATGTTTTGGTAGATCCGGTTTCAAAATCAGCAGCAATTATTGATATTGATGGTTTGGTTGTCCCAGGATTATTTCCTCCAGATGTAATAGGAACCGCAGATTTTATTGCGCCAGAAGTATTAAAAACAAAGCATCTACCACTTCAAGATACCAATAGAATTTTACCTAATCAGAAAACAGATTTACACGCTCTACCTGTGCTTATTTATATGTATTTGTTAAGACGACATCCTTTACGTGGAGGCAAAATTTGGGATTTGGATTCTGAGAAAGATGAGGTTTTATCTATGGGAGAAAAAGCAATTTTTATAGAGCATCCTACAGATACAACAAACCGTGTAAAAGTTGATCAACTTAAAAAATGGAATTTATTTTGGGGAGATCCTAAAAAAATACCCTATACGGTTACTGGACCATATCTTTCAGAATTATTTAAGAGAGCTTTTATAGATGGTTTACACAATCCTATGTTACGACCAATTGCAAACGAATGGGAAACTGCGTTGCTAAAAACGGTTGATCTTATTCAGCCATGTAACAACCCTCAATGCAATGAAAAATGGTATGTTTTTGATAATACATCACAACCTAAATGTCCTTTTTGCGGAACACCACACAAAGGTACATTACCAGTTGTAGATTTGTATTACAAATTTAAAGATGATGTTTGGAAACCAGAAAATCACAGATTAATGGTTTATAATAATCAATATCTTTTCAAATGGCACGTTTCACGCAAAGTGATAAGAAATGAGAGTTTAACAGATTTTGATAAAAAACCTGTGGGATATTTTACATTCTATCAAAATAAATGGGTTCTTGTAAACCAAAGTCTTCCAAATATGAAAGATATTACAGAAAATAAATCCATTCCTATAAACTCGATGGTCGAATTAACAGATGGAAAAAAAATAATGCTTTCCGATGAGGAAGGTGGGCGACTAATGTATATAACTTTAACTAACAAGTAAATTATTAAAATAAATTAATGGAACAAAGTATTTGGACAACACACCCGGAATTAGTTATTGGTTTCGGAGTATTAGTAGTAATCATGTTATTACTAGATTTAGGAATTTTTAATAAAAAAGCACATGAAGTAACATCTAAAGAAGCAACTATCTGGTCAGTTGTTTGGATTTCTTTAGCAATGACATTTTCAGGAGTAGTTTATTGGGTTTATAATAATGATGCAGGTGGACATGATTTAGCTGTAGAAAAAATCACTCAATTTCAGACTGCTTATTGGATAGAAAAAGCATTATCTGTTGATAATTTATTTGTATTCATTCTTGTTTTTGGATTTTTTAAAGTTCCAAAATATTTACATCACAAAGTTCTTTTTTTGGGAATTTTAGGAGCTTTAATTTTAAGAGCCTTATTCATTTTTGTTGGAGTAGAAATAATTAATTATACTTATTTGAATCCTATTTTAACATTTTTTGGTTTCCAACCTTTAGGTGTTAATATAAATATCGTAATGACTTTATTTGGGTTATTTCTTGTTTATGCAGGAATCAAATCTTGGGGAGGCGGAGACGACGACGAAGATGAAGATTTTAGTGAAACAGCTGGTGCAAAATTGGTAAAGAAATTTTGGAAGGTTTCTGAGAATTATGATGGAGGTAAATTCTTTACTGTTCAAAATGGTGTAAAAATGGCAACTCCGTTATTAGTTGTTGTCGCAGTTATTGAGTTTACAGATTTATTATTTGCAGTAGATTCTATTCCAGCAATTTTTGCAATTTCTAAAGATCCATTTATTCTTTATACATCAAATATTTTTGCAATTTTAGGACTAAGATCATTATATTTCTTATTGTCGAATTTTATCCACATGTTCAGTAAATTACCATATGGATTAGCAATTATATTAAGTTTTATAGGAATTAAGATGTTAATTTCTCCATGGTATCACATACCATCAGAAATTTCATTAGCTATCGTAGCAGGTATCTTAATCATTTCTGTATTACTTTCTATTATGTTTCCAGATAAGGATGAAGAAGATGTAGCAAAAGCTTAAAAAATATTTTTATAAAAGCATTTACGTTTTCACTAAAAAATGTAAATGCTTTTTAAAATTTATTCAATCTAAAAAATTAAGTTAATGACTGAAAATTCTACTTTTTCTCAATCAAACAACGATGATTCTATTATAGATATTTCTACAAACAATGCAATGCCTTTACCTAGATTTGATGAAGAAAGACAAATAAATACTAATATTTATCAAGATTGGAAAGTTGGACAAAAATTTTCTCGAAAATTAAATTTAAATACAGAACAAATCGAGCTGTTAGATAAATTAAATTTTTCAGATAATGTTTTTAATGAAATTAGCTTTTGTAAAATTCAAATTTTAAAACAATTTCTGCGTGCAACTGATTTTTTGATGGAAAAATGCATTCCAGTAAATAAATCTTATTCTAATGTTTTTGATGAAATATCAGAAATTATTATTTATCAACAATATAATTATAGAAAAGAAAGTCTCAATTATCACTATACATTACAGTCCATAAAAACAGATATTTATAATAATATTCTTAAATATTGTGAAAATAATGTGCGGGATGTTTATGCTATAAAACGAAAAATAAATACAGATTTTCAGTTTCAAGATGATCAAATTTTAAGACTTTATGAAAAGAAAATTTCAGCTAAATTATTAGATTTCTTAACAGAAGATAAACATAAAATTTTAGAAGCTGACATCAAAACACATAAAATATTAAATGAAACAAATACTAACAGATGGAAATTAAAATTTGATGATATTTCAACTCATTTTTCTACAATTGCTACCTATAAATGGGAAATAGAACGTTTAGTAGACATTAATGATAAAAACCCTTCTGTAAGTCATATCTATTTTGAAGCAGCAAAATTTATAGCTGTTTATGATAAAATAACGTGTCTCGAAATGTATTTTAATTACTTAAATAAAGATTTACTTTCACTTAAATTCGAGAATAAGCAACTTCTTAAATTTCAACAGAAGTTACTTTTTAAAAGTCAGGAAGAAATGAACGATTTTGTAGAATTAACAAAAACCTTTATTTTAAATAGAAAGTTAGATTTAATAATTCCTCAAATTCCTCAAATTTTTAAGGAAAAAAGAAAAAAAATAAAAATTGACAGAAATGCAATTAATGATATTCAGAAATTACACTCTCAAACTGTAGAATTATTGGATGAATACTTAAATGATGATGAAGTAGAAGAGGTAAACCAACAAAAAATAAAAACGGAGATAGTTGCTGTACTTCCAGAAATAAAAATGATTAACGAAAATAAGTTTAATCTTGAATTTCAATTCTCAGAAATTCAAATAAATATTTTAGAATTGTTTGAAAAATCTAGCTTTTCTATCACCCAAATTGAACTAGAAGAATATGTGAAATCTCAGAATCTATTTCTCAATTCAACGATTGATGCTATCAACGATAAATGTTTTGAAATGCTCGATGATGTTTTGATAGAAGAAGATGACGAGTATTATAATATTTTTCCTGATTATTACAAAAAACTATTAATATAATGATTGACAATATCAAACCAAAAGAAGTAACCTCTATTATTAATTCCTTAGTAAGTGGTGTAGTTCCTAAAATCGGAGTACAACATATTACAGTAGGACGTTCTGAAGAAATTAATGCCTTTATCAACTCGTTAGATGATGTAAAAAATGGACATAGTTTAGTGAAATTCTGGATAGGTGATTTTGGAAGTGGTAAATCATTTATGCTTCATTTGTTGAATACAGTAGCTCTTAAACAAAAATTTGTTGTTGCCAATGCAGATTTTACTCCAGAAAATAGAATTTATTCTAATGATGGAAAAAGTGTCTTATTATATACAGCGATTATGGACAATATTTCTATACAAACCAAACCAGAAGGTGGTGCTTTACCTACACTTTTAGAAAAATGGATAGAACAAATTATCATTAAAACAAGTGAAGAACAACAGGTTTCTTTATCAGAAATAAGAAACGATGAACATTTATCCTTAATTGAGAATTCGATTATGAAAACTGTAAATGAAATCACAGAAGTTGGTGGTTTTGATTTTGCATCTGTCATCATAAAATATTACCAAGGTTATATAAAAGGTGATGAATATCTTCGTCGTAGTGCACTAAAATGGTTAAAAGGAGAATACAAAACAAAAACAGAAGCAAGACAAGATCTTGGTGTTCGAGAAATTATTAATGATTCTAATTATTATGATATGCTTAAGAATTTCTGTAAACTTTTTGTCAGTATGGGCTACAGCGGATTTATGATTAATTTGGATGAAGCAATTAATTTGTATAAGATTTCTACTTCCGGATCTAGAGAAAAAAATTACGAAAAAATACTTTCAATTTATAACGATTGTTTTCAAGGAAAAGTTTCTAATTTCTTTATTAATTTCGCGGGAACACGTGAATTTTTAGAAAATGAAAGACGTGGTTTATTTAGTTATCAAGCATTAAAGTCTAGATTAGAATCTAATAAATTTGAAACAATAGAAATAAGAGATTTCGCTCAGCCAGTTATTAAATTAATGCCTTTAAATCATAACGAAATTTTTGTTTTATTAACAAAACTCAAATTTATTTTTGATAAGAATTATAAAACTGAGCTAGATATTTCAGACGAAGATATAACATCTTTTATGGAAGAAATATTTAATAAACCAGGAGCATCAGAGTTTCTAACACCTCGCGAGGTTATTCGTGATTTTTTGAATATCTTAAACATTATTCGTCAAAATCCAGAAATTGATAAAAAAAGACTTTTTGGAGAAATTGAGATTACAGATGAGCGCCCAAATGATTTAGCTTCTTTAGATTCAATTGAAGAAATATGATGACGTATGAAATGCTTTCTGAACCAATACGAAAGTATATAAGAGATAAAAAATGGGAAAGTTTAAGACCAATTCAGGAAGCAGCAATTCAAAAAATTATAAATACAGACCTTAATTATGTTTTAATTTCTAGAACAGCCTCGGGAAAAACAGAAGCAGCGTTTCTTCCTATTTTATCAAAAGTGAATTTTAAAGAGAATGGAGTAAAAGTTCTATATATTTCGCCTCTAATTGCCTTGATTAATGATCAGTTTTTGAGAGTAGAACAATTATGTGAACATCTTGATATTTCTGTTACAAAATGGCATGGAGAAGCAAGCAAAGGAAAAAAAGATCAATTATTGAAAAATCCTAATGGAGTTTTATTGATTACTCCAGAATCAATAGAAGCAATGTTTTGTAATAAACCACATAATATACTTCAACTTTTTTCTTCTTTAGAATATATTGTAATAGATGAGATTCATAATTTTTTAGGTTCAGATAGAGGTATTCAATTACAATCATTAATTCATAGAATAAAAATAATTAGTTCTAAAAAAGTAGCAATAATTGGTCTTTCTGCTACAGTTAGTGACGTTAATCAATATAGTGAATTAAAGTTTTACTTGGGCGAACCAAACAATACTAAAATCATTAGAGATACTACACCAAAACCTATTAATGCAAGTTTTAGGTATTTTGAATCTCTTACGACGAATTTATCACTTGATTTATTGAAAGATTTATACAGAGAAACTTACAATTGCAAAGCTTTGATTTTTCCTAATGCGAGAGGTAAAGTAGAAGAAGTAGCAGTAAAATTGAAGAAAATTTCTGAAAAAGTAGGTGGTCACCCTAATTTTTTTGCACACCATTCTACTGTTGATAAGGAAACAAGAGAATATGTGGAATTTTTTGCCAAAAGCCAAATTCAACAAAATTTCACAATTTCTTGTACTTCTACTTTAGAATTAGGAATTGATATAGGAAATGTAGAAAAAGTTATTCAGATAGATGCAACGCATAGTATCGCATCTCTAGTTCAACGTATTGGACGAAGTGGCCGAAGAGAAGGAAAATCTAGTAATTTAGTACTTTATTCTACAAATTCATGGAGTTTATTGCAATCTGTAGCTTCTTGGCTTTTGTATCAGGAACAATTTATAGAGCCAATATTTGTTAATAAAAAACCATATGACGTTTTATTACACCAGATATTATCTATCGTTAAAAGTACATCTGGAATTACAATAGAATTAATGATTAAGAAATTAATAATTAATCCCTCTTTTTTAGAAATAAAAAGTGAAGAAATAGTAGAATTAATTAATCACCTAATTGGTATTGAGTTTTTAGAAAAAATAGGAGACGAAATTATTTTAGGAATTGATGCAGAACCTTTAGTTAATACAAAAGATTTTTATAGCCTTTTCAAAACTGAAACTTTTTTTAGAGTTGTCAATTCGGGAAATAAAATTGGCGAACTTCCATTATCTCCACAATTAGTAAAAGACAAAAATATTTTTCTTTCCGCAAAGATTTGGAAAATAAAAGATATCGATTTTAAATCAAAAAAAATTGAAGTTATTCCTGCAAATGATGGTGAAAAACCTCAGTTTTTTGGTAATGGTGCTGATGTCAGTTGGGAAATTCGTTCCAAGATGCTAGAAGTTTTATATACAACCGAAAATTATAAATTTTTAGACGAAAATAGTCAAAGTAGTTTATCCGAAAAGAGAACTTTTTTTAAGGATTTTGACATTAACTATATAAATAAAGAAAGACCTATTTTGATAGGCGAAAAAAAACAAGTTTTATACACATTCTCAAGTACAAAAATTAATAAAACTATTTTATTTATATTAAAATTAAATAATATTGAAGGTCAACTTCAAGAAAATGAAAGTTCTATTACTATTAATAGTTTAGAGTATTCCACTGATGAAATTTCTGCTATTTTAAGTAATTTTGATATGAAAGAAATAGACAAACGTCTTCAGTTGATTTTAGCTTTTGATGAAGGTTTACAAATGTTAGATTTTTCGAAATGGGCAGTTCATCTTCCTATTCAAATGCAAGTAGATTTAATCAAATCTAGATATTTTGATTTTAATGGAGTTAAAAATTTTGGAGAAACAATTACGTTTGTGAAACAAAAGTAGTATTCTAAAAAAAAACTGCTCCTGAAGAAGTCGCTTTTGATATGAGTAATAAAAATTTTCTTCGTAAAAACTAGTGAGATATTTTCTAATACTTTTTATATCATCTATGATTAAAATTGTATGCATTCTCATTTACCTGTAAATAACGAAGGTATTGTTTTTATGAATAGATTTTCTGATAATTATTTTCATCTAGATATAGATAAATAACATCAAGTGTTCGACTAGACTCTCTATCAAAATACAAAATCCTTTATCAAACATTGATAGAGGATTTTTTTATGATTTTTATATTTTATTAATATAACAAATTATTAGTTAATAACATCTCGTTATTTTATTGTACATTTGCAAAATAATATTTATATTAAATAGAGGCTACATAATAATTTGCTTTTTCTGTACTACTTTTGTTACTCCAGTTTTCGCTTTTAGCTGCCAAATTTTATTATCAAATTTGTATCATTTATAGTTATGTAATCCTATTGATTAGGAGAACTATAAAATGTACAGCATATTATTTTTAAAGAACAGAGTATAAAAAAGTTAATGAATTTTACAGATTTAAATATCATACAACCAATATTAAAAGCAATAGACGAAGCCGGATATACAAGTCCAACTGAAATTCAAAGTCAGTCTATTCCTTTAGTTTTAGAAGGAAACGATTTGATAGGTTGCGCACAAACAGGAACAGGTAAAACAGCATCATTCGCGATACCTATTTTACAATTACTACATCAAAAACCAAAACAAGGTAAAGCAATTCGTACTTTAATTTTGACTCCTACAAGAGAATTAGCAGTTCAGATTAACGATAACTTTACATTGTATGGAAAGAGTCTACCAATCAAAAATACAGTGATTTTTGGTGGTGTTTCTCAAAATGCACAAGTTAATGCAATTAGAAATGGAGTAGATGTGTTGGTAGCCACTCCTGGTCGTTTATTAGATTTGATATCGCAAGGAATCATAAAATTGAATCAAATAGAAATTTTAGTTCTTGACGAAGCAGATCGTATGTTGGATATGGGATTTGTAAATGACATTAAAAAAATTCTGAAAAAAGTCCCTGAAGTTAGACAAACATTATTTTTCTCAGCAACAATGCCCAAATCTATTCGTAAATTTGCGAATACGATTTTAAACAATCCAAAAGAAATCAATGTAACGCCAGTATCTTCTACGGCAGAAACAATTCAACAATCAGTTTATTTTGTAGAAAAAACTGAAAAAGAATTACTTTTAGTAAAATTATTAAAAGATTCTAATGATAGAACATTGGTATTTACACGTACAAAACATGGTGCGAATAAATTGGTAAAAAAATTAGAAAAATCGAAAATACTTTCGGCTGCAATACACGGTAATAAAACCCAAAATGCACGTCAAAGAGCATTGAATGATTTTAAGGATAATAAAATACAAGTGTTAATTGCAACTGACATTGCTGCAAGAGGCATAGATATTGATATGTTATCTAATGTTATTAATTTTGAGTTGCCAAATGTTCCTGAAACTTATGTACATCGTATTGGTAGAACGGGACGCGCGGGTAAAGAAGGTGTAGCAAGATCTTTTTGTTCGTTAGAAGAGAAAAAAGATTTGAAAAATATTGAAAGACTTATAGGCACAAAGATTAAGGTTGAAAAATTTAATCCTAAATCTACAAGTAAAGCTTAAAAATAAAAAATAATAATATGGCAGATTCTTATTCAAAGAAAGAAAATATAAAAAAGAGAGAAAAGAAGAGACAAGATAAGTTGATTAAAAAAGAAGATAGAAAAACCAATAACAACAAAGGTAAGTCGTTAGAAGATATGATTGCTTATGTTGATATTAATGGAAATCTAACATCAGTTCCTCCACATCTTCAGAATCAAGAAGAGGATTTACTAAGTAGAAAAGAAAATCCAAATGAAGTACTTGATCCAGCTAAAGTTTTTAATGGAATTATTAATTCTATGAACGAAAAAGGTTTTGGATTTATTACTGAAGAGAAAACAAATGATAGTATTTTCTTCCACCAAAGTCAATTAAGACAAGAAGTGAAGAAATACGACAAGGTTACGTATAAAAAAGAAGTCTCTGAAAAAGGTTTTAGAGCAATAGATATTAAAAAAGTTTAATAATAAATAATTAATAAAATGCAAGAAGGTACAGTAAAATTTTTCAATGTAACTAAAGGTTTTGGTTTCATTTCAACAGGAAATCAAGAAATTTTTGTTCACGCTTCTGGATTAATTGACGAAATCCAAGAAAATGACAAAGTTACATTTGAAGTAGAACAAGGACAAAAAGGTTCTTACGCTGTTAAAGTAAAAAGAGTTAGATAATAAGCACTTTATATTTTAAAATAAATAAAAAACGCCTAAACTTAGTTTAGGCGTTTTTTTTATTTCATAGTTAATGCACCGGAAGGACATTTAGAAACTTGATTTTTTAATTGCTCGCTCGTTCCATTTTCTGCAGTTATCCACGGTTTTTCGGTAGGATGATAAACTTGTGGTAACATTTTTACACAAATTTTTGCATGTTGACATAAATCTGGTTTCCAAATTATTGTCACATCTCCGTTAGAATATTCATGTTGGCTCATCTTGATAGTATTTTTATTTAATTTAATAAAAATTATTCAATAACAAAAGTTAAAATAACTCTAGTTCCTTTTTGTTGTTTACTTTCAATCAGGATATTAACATTAGCAAGTTGTGCTAATTTTGTGGCAATATTCAGTCCAAGACCGCTTCCTGAGATATTTAGTGTATTTTCGTTTTGAATTCGGAAATAACGATCTTGTATAAATTTCAAATCTTCCTCATTCATTCCAATTCCATTATCTTCAATTACTAAATGATACAAATTACTTTCAATAAAAGATGAAATCGTAATTTTACCATTTAAATTTGCATATTTCACCGCATTTGATAAAATATTATCGATAATAATATCAATAAATTCTTTGTAATTATCAATAATTTGAGATTCAATATTTTTCGTGTCAACAGAAATTTGTTTTTCATCAAACAAAATCTGAAATCGTTCTATTGAATTTAAAACTTCATTTTTAATCTCGAAAATTGATTTTTTGAGTTCTAAACTATTATTTTCTACACGAGAAATCAACAAAAATTGTTCAACCAAATTGTACAAACGATCAACTTGTCTTAGTGTATAATGGATTTTTTCGTTATATTCTTCCTTTGTTCTGTCACGGCGAATCAAAATTTCTAAGGTTCCTTTTATTATCGCTAACGGAGTTCGTAATTCGTGCGAAGCGTCTGCAGAAAACTGTTTGGCTTTGATGATTTGAAACTCTAATCTATCCAGAAGAGAATTTATGGTTAATGATAATTGATATAATTCGTCTTTATTTTCGGGTAAAATAATGCGTTCAGTTAAATTATTTTCAGAAATTGATTGAGCTGTTTTTATGACATTAAATACAGGTTTTATAGATTTTGAAGCAATAAATCGAGCCAATAAAAAAATGAGAATAACCGATATTGGAAAAATGATTAATAAAGCAGTTTTCAAATATTCTAACGCCAATTGATTGTGCTTTGTTGAAACACCAACCACAATATAGCCGACGATTTCACCGTGATGAATAAGTTTTGATTGAGAAAGTAATAATTTTATAGAATTATAATTCGCATAAAATGGGCTGTTTTCGGCTTGATTTGGATGCCATTCTAATTTATTTTGAACAAGATTTGGTGAATTTTCTACAAGTTTAAAATCTTTATTATAAATCGCAATAAAAACAGGATTCAACGAAATATCGGTGTGTTCTACTTCTTCCCATTCACGTTCTTGTACAAAACTTACCAAAACAGGCTCGTGCAAAACATAATCCACGTGGCTATTTATCTCTTCTTCCAACGTTTCTTCCATCGTTTTGTTAATTCCTCTATTTACAATAAAGAAAATTAAGCCAAAAATCAGAAGTAAAATAACAGAAAAAGAAATGCTGTAAAAGGTTGCTATTCTATTTTTTACAGATATATTTTTAAACATCTTTTGTTATATAACCCACGCCACGAATGGTATGTAGACGAGGATCATCTTTTTTTAAGTTTAATTTTTTACGAATTGCATTTACAAAAACATCAATTACGCTGGTATCATATTCAAAATGAATGTCCCAAACGTTCTCAATGATTTCTTTGCGTGTACAAATTCGGTTTTTATTTTTAAATAAATAAGAAAGAAGCTGAAATTCTTTCAACGTTAAGTCAACTAATTGATTATCAAGAAAAGTTTGATGTGTTTTTGGATCGATAGAAATATTTCCGAAATTTAAAAGCTCATCTTTTTCATTTTGACGTAGATAAACATTTATTCGCGCTACTAATTCATTAAAATCAAATGGTTTTTTGATGTAATCATTTGCGCCAGCATTTAAACCTTCTATCGTATCATCAACCGTATCTTTCGCAGTAATGAAAATAATAGGCGTTTTTTGATTTGGATTATCAGAATTCCGAATTGCTTTACAAACTTCTAATCCCGAAAGATTTAAAATCATCCAATCCAATAAAATAACATCAAATTGTTCTTTATTCATTTTTAGCAAAGCATCTTCACCGCTCATAGAGTGCGTTATCAGCATGTTTTCTTCTTGTAAACCTTGCGTCATAAAATTGGCAATACCAATTTCGTCTTCAACGATTAATATCTTTGCTTTGTCCATATTAGTTGGGTGTTATCACATTTAAAGCGTTTGTTAGAACAGAAACTTCAACAATTTTTTGATTTAAAGTAACAGCTTCGCCATCAATTTGAGCAATAATTTTATCTTGATTTGAATGAAATTTTACCGAATTGACTTGCAAAACCTTTGCTTGACTCATTTTTCCAATATTTTTTCTTAAAACTAAAGTCGAAAACTGAAATTGTTGTATAAAATTAATCTTTTTTACGGCAATAAAATCTAATTTCCCATCATTTAATTTCGCATTTGGTGTAAACGAAATTCCATAACCAGCTTCGTTAGAATTAGAACAAAGTAAAAAATAAAAATCATCTTCCAAAATTTCAGAATCATTCAATTCAATCTTAAATTTTTTTGGTTGATAATTAAACAAAGCCTTTGTAGATGCGGAAACATAACCTAAAAAATTGCGTGTTTTCTTTTCAGAATATCTGTGTATTACTTCTGCATCAATACCTAAACCCATGTTGCTGAAAAAATAATTTTCATTAATTTTTCCGACATCAATTGTAGATTTTTGAGTATTCAGAATAACTTCAAAAGCATTTTCTAGATTGGTTGGTATGTGTAAATTTGCTGCCAATCCGTTGCCAGAGCCGATAGGAATTATACCCAAAGCAATGTCTGTATTAATCAACGTTTGTGCAATTTCATTAATTGTACCATCTCCACCACAAGCTACCACAATAGTAGGTTTTTGCAACAAGATATTTTGCGTAAGTAAGGTTGCGTGTCCGTTATATTCGGTTAAATAAGTTTCGAAATCGATATTTTTATTCGCAAAAAATTGTTGAACTTTTGATTCAACAATTTTTCCTTCTCCTTTACCAGCAATGGGATTGATGATAAATATGATTTTATTTTTCATTTAATAAATGATTGTTAAACAAATAATCGGCAGTTTGATAATTTGAAATAATAGAACGTTCAAAAATTGGATCAACTTTAGTATCAATCAAGTTTTTATCGATCCATTTGTATTGATTAATTTTCTTTTGATCCGATAAAATAGAAACATCTTCGCCTTTTTTCATTCCTAATTTGATGTAAGTTCCCACGAAAGAACGCGATTGATATTGCGGATCAAAAATATCTTTTCCGTAAAATTGCGACGTATATTTCCAATTTAATAAAGAGAAAAGTGTCGGGAAAATATCAATTTGAGAAACTTCTTTCGAAACATTTTCATTCACATGCGATTTCAAATTGTAAATAAATGCCGGAATATGATGATTTTTTACATCAATTGCATCTTTTCCTGCACTACTAGCGCAATGGTCGGCAATAAAAACAAAAACAGTATTACTAAACCAAGGTTTTGTTTTGGCTTTTGCAATTAAATCTCCAATCGCATAATCGGCGTATTTTACCGCGCCTGGACGACCACTTCCCGAAGGAATATCAATTTTTCCATTTTCGTACGTATAAGGTTTATGGTTAGAAGTTGACATGACAAATGCAAAAAATGGCTGTTTTGATTTGTATTTTTCGTCCGCAACTTTTAGTACTTTGCTGTAAATATCATCATCGGCAATTCCCCAAGCATTCTCAAAAGTGACTTCATCATCATCAATATTGTAACGATTTGTATTTATTTTGTCGCTCAAAACACTTCCACGACCACGATCATAAATATCAAAACCATTTCCGCCATAAAAAGCATTCATATTATCAAAATAACCATCGCCACCATAAAAAAACATGTTGTGATAACCTTTTTCTTTAAAAACATTAGAAATGGTATATAAATTTTGATTGTCAACACGCTTTACAATACTGTTTCCAGGAGTTGGAGGAATTGACAAAGTTACCGCTTCCATACCGCGAACCGTACGGGTTCCATTGGCAAACATATTCGAGAAATAAATACTATTATCAGCCAAATTATTTAACGTTGGCGTGATAGATTTTCCGTTATATTGCTCTTGCATAAACGATGAACTCATACTTTCCATCAACACAAAAATAACGTTTGGTTTTTGCTCTTCTTGCGTAGGATTTGTTGCTAAAATGGTTCTTCTTAACGGATTTTTGAATTGTAAATTGAAAATAGTTTTAGAATCTTTCAATTCATTTTTCATCACAGCAAATGCATCTTCAATTGGAATTGATTTGTAATGATCGTCAAATTTTAAATGATTGTTTCTGAAAGCCGAAAAGAAAGAAAAAATTCCTGCTTTTGAAATTTCGTTATTGTAACGGTTTTCTGATGTTGAACTTACATCATTATTCAAGAAAAATAAAGAAACAATTGCAATGAATAAATTGAAGATAAAAACCCCAATTTTCTGCGCCGTATTTGGTTTTGTATGAAATGTATTGTAAAAAAAATAACCTTTTTTTGTGATGAATAAAGTGATACCGACAATTAGTACAATTCCACCAATCAACAATGGTAATGGATAAGATTCTTGAATATTTTTGACAACTTCGTACGTGTAAATTAAATAATCTACCGCAATAAAATTGAATCTACTTTTGAATTCGTCCCAAAATGTAACTTCCGCAAAAAATGTGAAATAAATAATAACTAAATAAAGAGTGTAAATGAAATACACGAGAATTCTGTCAAACAAAGAGTCGACAAATTTGTTGGGTAAAATCATAAAATAAAAAGTGAGAAACAGCGCGAAACAGCTTACAACACTGATGTCATAAATTAAACCAAAAAAAATGGTGTGAAATAATTCGCTCATATTCCAATTAAAATCACCCTTTACCCAAATTGCAAATACAATTCGTAAAGCAAATGAAATAAGGATAAATAGTGAACTAAAAAATAGCACTATACTGTATCGTCCTTTTAATTTATCTGTTATCATTTTGTCTGAAAATTAAGATTCAAATTTAGAATGTAATACGTTATAATAGTAATGTAAAAGTGAGTCTTAAGCTAATCTTAAGTTTAGCTATAACGATTTATTGATTATACTGAATAAACGTTAATAATCTGCTAAAAATATTTTTTACGAAGATTTAGTTGTATTTTTGTTGCAGCTTTTAAAATTATGGTATGGAAGATGTGTTAGTAAATGAAAAGGAAGAAAAATTTTTGAATTATTGGGAACAGAGATTTAGAACAATTTTTGAAGATAACACAACATGGACAACGTTGTTTATGACAGTTAATAAATCTACTTTTCCGCAAACGTTGAGTATTGAGACATTTTGCAAAAAATTTATGCAAGATTTTAATATGAAATTATCATATAAATATGATGAATCTGACAACGATTACGATTTAACTATAACAAGATAATCATCAACCTTATCAATTTTGATAGGGTTTTTTTATGATAAATTGTCACATTTCGTTGATAATCATTGATAAAATAATTTAACCAAATAATTAACTAAAATATTGTTGAATTAGATTTGATTTTAGTAATAAAATGTTTAATTTTGCAGTTCACTTTTAAAGGTGATTTAGTTTTTAAAGTTTACAACATTTGTATAGCTCATAATAAGGTTGAGCGTCTCTACGGCAGACCATAAAAAATTGCCACTACAAATTTTTTTTCTATCAATTGAGTAATGAACCACTCGATAGAAAAACAGTTTGTTTATGTAGATATAAAATGGTTAAACACATTAAGCCAAACAGTACAGCAAACAAAACGATGAACCACAGACTTTTCATTCAGAAGAAATCGAATTTTGACGTTATCAGTCAGAAGACTACAATAGAACTTAGAAACCTTGTACCTACAATTGTGTGCAAGGTTTTTGTTATTTATGATCTATTTAATATAGAAGAAAATCAGTTACAAGAAGTTCAAAACAAAGTATTTGTTGACCCCGTAACAGACATAGTTTTTAAATATGCAGAAGATGCCGTAAATGATAATTTTCCGTTTTCTAAAAACTATTTTGCAACAGAGTATTTGCCTGGTCAATATAATCAACGTGATGATTCTGCCGAACAATGTTTGGTTTTGATGAACGTGGAAAATGTAAATGTGAAATCTGGTTTGTTGTATGTTTTCAATAATGACTTATCAGCTGAAGATTTACAAAAAGTAAAAAATTATTTAATTAATCCGATAGAATCTCGTCAAAAAGATCTTTCTAAAATGGAAATCCCTGCTAATCCAGAAGCAACAGACGTTCCAACAATCGAAGGATTTATAACAACGGATATAAATGGATTAGAAGAAGTTTATAAAAACTTCGGATTATCGTTAGAGATGGATGATTTGGTTTTTATTCAAGATCATTTCAAATCAATTAACCGTAATCCAACCGAAACAGAACTTAAAGTTTTAGATACATATTGGTCTGATCACTGTCGTCACACAACTTTTGAGACAGAGATTACAGATGTTAAATTCAATTCAAAATTTAACGCTACACTTCAAAAAACATTTGATTATTATCAACAAGTTCGTCAAGAATTAGGTATTACAAAACCAATTCGTTTGATGGATTTAGCAACAATTATGGGGAAATATCTTTCTCGTACAGGAGTTGTAAAAAACATTGATGTTTCAGAAGAAATCAACGCTTGTTCTATCGTCGTACCAATTGATGTAGATGGTGTTGAAGAAGAGTGGTTATTACAATTCAAAAACGAAACACATAATCATCCAACAGAAGTTGAGCCATTTGGTGGTGCTTCTACATGTGTTGGTGGCGCAATTCGAGATCCTTTAAGTGGACGTTCGTATGTTTTTCAAGCGATGCGAATTTCAGGAGCTGCAAATCCTTTAGAAAAAATTGAAGATACGTTACCAGGTAAATTACCACAACGTAAAATTTCTAAAGAAGCTGCAAATGGATATAGTTCGTATGGAAATCAAATCGGTTTAGCGACAACTTTTGTGAAAGAAATTTATGACGAAGGATACAAAGCAAAACGCATGGAAGTTGGTTTTGTAGCTGGAGCTGTAAAAAAAGAATATGTTCGCCGTGAAGAACCAGTTGCTGGTGATAAAATTATTTTATTAGGTGGTGCAACAGGTCGTGATGGAGTAGGAGGAGCATCAGGTTCATCTAAAACACATGATGGATTGAAATTGGATGATTTATCTGCCGAAGTTCAAAAAGGAAATGCAATTGTAGAGCGTAAAATTCAACGATTATTCCGCAATCCTAATGTTTTAGCTCTAATTAAAAAGTGTAACGATTTTGGTGCTGGAGGTGTTTCTGTAGCAATCGGAGAAATTGCACGAGGAATTAATGTTAATTTAGATTTAGTTCCACTTAAATATGCTGGATTAAATGGGACAGAATTAGCGATTTCTGAATCTCAGGAACGTATGGCTGTTGCGGTAGAAGCGAAAGATGTGGAAACATTTATCGCCTTAGCAAAAGAAGAAAACTTAGACGCAACTTGCGTTGCAGACGTTACGGGAGATGATACAATGACTTTAGTTTGGAAAGGAACGAAGATTGTAGAATTAGACCGTAAATTTTTAGATACAAATGGTGTTCGTAAACAATCTCAAGTAGAAATTACGGACGAAGAATATACAAATCCTTTTAACAATAAACCTTTCAATAAAGAATCGTTTGTTGCAATGATGCAAGAGTTAAATCACGCATCTCAAAAAGGTATGGTCGAATTGTTTGACAATAATGTTGGACGTTCTACTATTTTGAATGCTTTTGGTGGACAAACAATGGACACGCCAGAAGATGTTTCAGTACAAAAATTCCCAACAGATGGTTTTACAAATGCTGTTTCTATCGCTTCATTTGGATATAATCCACAAATTTCTCGTTGGTCAAATTACCACGGAGCATATTTTGCAGTGATTGATTCATTAACAAAAATTGTTGCTGCTGGAGGTAATTATGCTGATGTACGATTAACTTTTCAAGAATATTTTGAGAAATTACGTAACGAAGCAACGCGTTGGGGAAAACCTTTCGCAGCGATTTTAGGAACGATAGAAGCACAACGTCAATTCGGAATTCCTGCAATTGGAGGAAAAGATTCTATGTCGGGTTCTTACCAAGATATTGATGTTCCACCAACGTTGATTTCCTTCGCTATTGCACCGTCAAAAGCAGAGAAAGTTGTACAAGGAACTTTAGTTGGAAAGAATTCTAAACTTTCAGTTTTTATTCCAAATCAAACAGAAGATTATTTAATTGACGAAACAAATGCGAAGTCAATTTTTGATTTTATTTCTTCTATAAATGGAGAAAATGTACAAGCTATGATGACGGTTAAATTTGGTGGAATTGCAGAAACTGTCGCAAATATGGCTTTTGGTAATGAAATCGGATTTGAAATTAAGACAGATTTAGATTTAGCAAAATATTATCCAGGATCAATTATTATCGAACATATAAATGAGTTGAATATTCCTGCTGAAATTGCTCAAAATTATTATGTTTTAGGTCAAACAAATAATTCTGAATTATTCAAATTGAATGGTGAAGAAATTAATTTGAAAGAATTGAAACAACAATGGAAAGAAACATTTAATTCGTTATTTCCATACAAATCAAATTCGGAAACAGTAATCGAAGAAAAAGAGTTGAAAGCGGAACAAATTTGTTTTGCATTTGCAGAGCATAAAGTACAGAAACCAAAGGTTTTTATTCCAATTTTTCCAGGAACAAATTCTGAATATGATTCTGCTAAAGCGTTTCGTAGAGAAGGAGCAAAAGTAAAAACATTGCCTTTCCGTAATTTAACGCAACAAGATGTAGAAGAGTCGGTAGACGCTTTTGTAAATGAAATCAATCAAGCTAATATTTTCTTTATTCCAGGAGGTTTTTCAGCTGCTGATGAGCCAGATGGATCGGGAAAATTTATTGCAACAGTTTTGAGAAATAATAAAATCAAAAATGCAATTCATAATTTATTAGAGCGTGACGGATTGGTTTTAGGAATCTGTAATGGTTTCCAAGCCTTGATAAAATCAGGATTGTTGCCTTATGGTAAAATTCAAGATTTAGAAGAAAATACACCAACATTAACATTTAATGAAATTGGTCGTCATATCACACAATTAGCGAAAATTAGAGTGAACAAATCACATTCTCCTTGGCTAAAAGGAATGGAAGGACAAGAATATTGGATTCCATTTTCGCATGGAGAAGGTCGTTTTGTAGCGAATGACGAGGAATTAGAAAAATTAATTGATAAAGGTCAAATCGCAACACAGTTTATAGATTTGGACGGAAAATTAGCAGGACAAATGCCTTATAATCCAAATGGCTCAACTTTCGCAGTGGAAGGAATTACATCTTCTTGTGGAAAAGTTTATGGTCGTATGGGGCATCCAGAGCGTTATGAGGAAGGATTATTCAAAAATATTCCAGGAAATGGATATATGAATATCTTCAAAAATGCGGTAGACTATTTTAGAAATTAATATGAAGATAGGAGATATTAGAAGTTAGATTTGAGAAAAATCTAATTACTAAAATCTAACATCTAAATTCTTAATAGAAACAAACAACAAATAAATATCAATTTCGATCCTGAACCAATCGAAATTAAACTGAAAAATAACCTTGAACAAGTTATTTTTCGCGAACAAACAACAAACACGAAGTGGACTTTTTCATTTCAAACAAAACAAAAAAACAAAAAATTGAAGTTTGATTATCAAACTTCTAAAAAACAAACAACAACGATGAGCTTAACAAAAAAAGACTTCATTTACGAAGGAAAAGCAAAACAAGTGTACGCTACTGAGGAAGCTGACAAAGTAATTGTGTATTACAAAGATGATGCAACAGCTTTCAACGCTCAAAAACGTGGAACTGTTGAGGATAAAGGAGAAATGAATAACAAAATTTCGACTTTAATTTTCAATTATTTGATTGAAAAAGGTATACCAACACACTTTATCGAGCAATTAAATGATCGTGAGCAATTAGTGAAAAAAGTAACCATTATTCCAATAGAAATGGTTGTTCGTAACTATGTTGCAGGAAGTATGGCGCAACGCTTAGGATTGGAAGAAGGAGGGAAATCTCCAGTTACAATTTTTGATCTTTGTTACAAAAAAGATGAGTTAGGCGATCCGTTGATTAATGATCATCACGCAGTATTATTAGGTGCTGCAACGTATGATGAGTTAAAAGAATTATATGCAATTACGGACAATATCAACGAAGCTTTGAAAGAATTATTCTTAAAAGCAAACTTAACTTTAATCGATTTCAAAATCGAATTTGGTAAAGATGTTGATGGTAATATTATTTTAGCAGACGAAATTTCTCCTGACACTTGTCGTTTATGGGATGTAGAAACTGGTAAAAAATTAGATAAAGACCGTTTCCGTCGTGATTTAGGTGATGTTTCAGAAGCTTATCACGAGGTATATAATCGTTTGTTAAAAGTTTTAAACTAATTATTTTTTCTTTCGTAATGATTGATAAAAAATTACATAAAAGCCAACTAAAAGCTGAATATTTAACAAATTTCTACGAAAGAAATTTATTGAAAAAATATGCAGCTGATACAGTTGATAGTGTGAACGAAGAATGTGGTGTATTTGGTGTTTATTCACCAAATAACATCAACACCTATTCGATTACACAATTCGGATTGTTCGCTCTACAACACCGCGGACAAGAGGCATGTGGTGTTTCTTTTTTGAAAGATGGAAACATAAAAACAGTCAAAAAAGCAGGATTGGTATTAGATGTTTTCAAAACAATGGAAGCAGATATCGAAGAATATCAAGGAAATGCAGCGATTGGACACACGCGTTACACAACTGCAGGTGATGGAAGTCGTCGAAATATTCAACCACTTTATACGTATAATATTTATGGAAAACCACATTTTTCTATTGCACACAACGGAAATTTAATTGAAGTTGATGGACTTAGAAAAGAGCTTGAAGCTGAAGGTTTACCATTCTTAGCAACATCAGACACAGAAGTTTTATTACGATCTATTCAGAAATATTCACATTTGGATATTGTAGAAGCGATCCAAAAAGGAACAGAAAAAATAAAAGGAGCTTATTCGGTTTTATTGTTAGCTAACAATCAATTAGCAGCATTTCGCGATCCCAATGGAATTCGTCCGTTATGTATGGGAAAATTGGATGATGCGTATATTTTTTGTTCAGAAACATGTGCTTTAGATGCTGTAGGAGCTGAATTTATCCGTGATGTTGAGCCAGGAGAAATTGTTGTAGTAAATGAAGAAGGAATTAAATCTTATTCATTAAATCAACCAAAACAACGTAATATTTGTGCGTTTGAGTACATTTATTTCGCGCGTCCTGACTCTAATATCGAAGGAAACGAAATTTATGATTTACGCGTAGAATCTGGTCGAAAATTATATGAACAATCTCCAGTTGATGCAGATTTAGTAATTGGTGTACCAGATTCAGGAATTCCTTCTGCCATTGGATATTCAGAAGCTTCAGGTATTCCGTACGAACCAATTTTGATTAAAAATAGATATATGTCACGTTCATTCATCGTGCCTTCACAAGAAATGCGTGAGCGTGTGGTGAATTTGAAATTGAATCCGATCAAAAATAAAATCAAAGGAAAACGTTTGGTAGTTTTAGACGATTCGATTGTTCGTGGAACAACTTCGAAATTATTAATCAAAATATTAAAAGAAGCTGGAGCCAAAGAAATTCATTTCCGATCTGCTTCACCACCTATTATTGCGCCTTGTTATTTGGGAATTGATATGCCAACAAAAGCAGATTTAATTTCTGGAAATAAATCAATAAAAGAAGTGGAAGAATATCTAAATGTAGATTCGTTAGATTTCTTAACTGTAGATAATTTGGTTGATTTATTGGGAAGTAAAGAACATTGTTTTGGATGTTTTACAGAAAAATATCCAGTAAATTATACGAATGAAGAATGTAAAGAGGTAAAAGCTTTGCATATAGATTAGTGTAGAATTATTAATTATGAATGATGAATTATGGCGAATATTTTGAAAGAAAAATCATTTGATTTAGCTTTAAACATCATTCAAATATCGAAAGATTTACAAAACAAAAATGAATATGTTTTAAGTAAACAACTTTTGAGAAGCGGTACAGCTATTGGTGCTTTGGTTAGAGAATCTCAGAATGCTGAAAGTTCAAAAGATTTTATACATAAATTATCAATCGCTCAAAAAGAATGTGACGAAACACTTTATTGGTTAGAATTATTATTTAAAAGTAATTATCTTGAAGAAAAATTATTTTATAAAATATTTTCTGATTGCACATAAGTTTTGAAATTATTGAAAAGTATCATTCTCACAAGTAAACAAAAACTAAATTCATAATTCATCATTATCAAATCATAATTAAAATGAGTAATACATATAAACAAGCCGGTGTAGATAAGGAAGAAGGTTATCAAACGGTATCTAAAATTAAAGATGCAGTTGCATCAACACTCAACGAAAATGTGTTGAATGGAATTGGAAGTTTTGGTGCTTTTTATCAATTAGGAGGTTATAAAAATCCTGTTTTGGTATCGGGAACTGATGGAGTTGGGACGAAATTACGTGTCGCTTTAGATTCTAAAGTTTACGATACAGTTGGGATTGATTGTTTCGCAATGTGTGCTAACGATATTCTTTGTCATGGTGCAAAACCTTTGTTTTTCTTGGATTATTTAGCATGTGGAAAATTAGATTCTGACATTGCTGCAGAAATTGTTGGTGGAATTGCACAAGCGTGTAAAGAAACAGGAACAGCTTTGATTGGAGGAGAAACTGCCGAAATGCCAGGAATGTACAAAGTTGGCGATTATGATGTTGCAGGTTTTTGTGTTGGAGTTGTAGAAAGAGATGAAATAATCGACGGTTCTAAAATAAAAGCAGGGCAAGCAATTATTGCATTATCAGCAAGTGGATTTCATTCGAATGGATTTTCATTAATTCGTAAAATTTTTCCAGATTTTAACGAAGAATTTGAAGGAAAACCATTATTTGAAACTCTTTTAGTTCCGACAAAATTATACCAAAACGACATTTTCAAAATAAAAGATGCAGGTATCGAAATGACAGGAATTGCTCATATTACAGGAGGAGGATTAATCGAAAATGTACCACGTATCATTAACGACGGATTAACTGCTGTGATAGAAAAATCTAAAATTAATGTACCAACAGTGATGCAAGAATTAGCGAAACGCGGAGAAATTGCAGAAGACGAAATGTTCGGAACATTTAATATGGGTGTTGGTATGGTTGTCATCGTTGACCAAGCTGACGCCGAAAAAGTAGTGAATATTATTGATGGAAGTGCTGTGATTGGAGAAATCCAAGAAGGTTCTGACAAGATTATATTGAAATAGTAGATTAAATAGTTTTAAAAAACCGGATAAGTTTTCTTATCCGGTTTTTTTGTTTTTATACAAAATGAATATTTTTTGTTCTTTATAGTAAGTTGTAAAAAAAAATGTATAGATTTAATCAATATAATTACACTAAATGAAAAAAAAACTTTTTACATTAATATCTGTTCTATTTCTATTATATGGTTGTAGATCAGATGATGATATCAATGATTTAAGTACTACTGAATGGGATTTAGATGAAGCATCTGGAATTTTTTTAGAATATAATAATACATTTGGATATCTTTCCCAAGGAGGATCAGATTTTAAATATAGTTACGAAAATGGGAAAGTGATTAAGAAAAATGGAGGAGTAATGTTTTATAACTTTGAAACTAATCCTTCTTTGAAATTTAGTGAACAATTATATGATTTAGTTACTTATAAAAATAATAAAATAAAAATAGAAACTAAGTTATTTGACGTTGATGAATCAATATTGAGTAAAATTGAATATGTTTTAGAAAATAATAAAATTGTTCAACAAACAAATTCTTCTAATACGATAGATACTGTAAAATATTATTATACTGGGAATTTACCTAAAAAACAGATTTATATAAATGGTCGAGCAGGAATCCGTAAACAAAGTGATTTTTATTATAATTTAAATCAAAATTTAGACAGTATTGTTTCTAGAACTGCAAAGTTTAATTCTTCTACGGAAAAATTTGAACCAATCAATATAAGTTCACGAGAAAGAGTGGTAGAAGTTTTTGATTTATATGATAATTATGTAAATCCTACTAAAAAGCTTGGGGTTTTTCCAGAACTTTTTAAAAGATCTCTATCCAAAAATAATTTTGGACGATATCGTGAAGTAATATATACTTCTACAAATAAATATATAAATCAATCTGTTGAATTTCCAATGATTTATAAGGAAGGGAAAATAGTATTAAAATTTTAAAATAAAATAATATAAAAAGCCGGATAAGTTTTCTTATCCGACTTTTTTGTTTTTTCAACCTTCAATCTTTACAATTTTCTATCCTCATCAAAGATTTGTACCTTTGTATTTCATTCAAAAAACTTCAATTTCAACAAAATATTATGCAACAATCAAAGGCTTTAGCAATATTGAAATCTGGTCGAAATGTATTTTTAACAGGTTCTGCTGGTGCCGGAAAAACGTATGTGCTTAATCAATACATTAATTACCTAAAACAACACGGTGTTCCTGTCGCAATTACTGCTTCTACGGGAATTGCTGCAACACACATGAATGGACAAACGATTCATTCTTGGGCTGGAATTGGAATTAAAAGTCATGTTACGGATAGATATTTGACTTCACTTCGCGACAAAAAATTTTTCCGCGATAAAATGGACAAAGTAAAAGTCCTGATTATTGATGAAATCTCTATGTTACACCGAAATCAGTTGGATGCAGTAGATTATGTGTTGAAATTTTTTAAACAAAATGATGAACCTTTCGGAGGAATACAAGTTATCTTTTCGGGAGATTTTTTTCAGTTGCCTCCAATTGGCGAAGAATGGGAAGAATCGAAAGATAAATTCTGTTTTATGTCTGATGCTTGGGTACAATCCAAAGTGCATATTTGTTACTTGACAGAGCAATATCGTCAAAAAAATAATGAGTTGAACGATATTTTGAATGAAATTCGTTCGGGAATGATTTCAGAAAAAACAGTTAATTTATTGCAATCTCGAATTGAATATTTTCCTGATGAAATAGATTCACAAACACGCTTGTATACGCATAATATGGATGTGGATAGAATCAATAAAGGTCAGTTGATTAACATTGATTCATCTTCTAAAAAATTTGAAGCTAAAGTTGCAGGAAATCCAGCTTTGATAGAAGTTCTTAAAAAATCTGTTTTAGCAGAAGATAATTTAGAACTAAAAATTGGTGCAAAAGTGATGTTTGTACGTAATAATTTTGAGGTTGGTTTTGTAAACGGAACGCTTGGAATTGTTTCGGGTTATACCGAAAAAAACGAACCAATTATTAAAACCTTGGATAACGAATTTCATGTTGCAAAACCAGAAACTTGGGCAATAGAAGACGAAAGTGGAAAAGCCTTGGCTTCTTTTACACAAGTTCCGTTGCGTTTGGCATGGGCAATTACCATTCACAAATCGCAGGGAATGACGCTAGATTCTGCTTTTATAGATTTATCAAAAGCATTTGAAAAAGGTCAAGGGTATGTTGCGCTTTCACGTTTACGTGATTTGAATTCGTTGATGTTAAATGGTTTAAACCAAACTGCTTTAGAAATAGATTCTCTTGCAATGAAGGCTGACAGACGTTTTCAGGTTTTATCGAATGAAATAGATGATTTTCTTGATGAAAAAGAATTGCAAGATTCTTGGGCTCCATTTATTCGATATTCTGGTGGAACGCTTGATAAAAAACAGATTGCAAAAAATGTAGAGAAAAATAAAACCAAAGAGAAGGGTCCAAAAAGATCGACTCAAGAAATCACGTTAGAATATGTGAGAGATGGTTTATCTTTAGATGAAATTGCAGAGAAAAGAGGTTTGACAACATCAGCAATCGTAGATCATATTGGGAAAATAAAGGAAATTGAACCAGATTTAGATTATTCAAAATTTAAACCTTCTGACAAAATTATTAATCGTGTAAGATTAGCGTATAGCGAAATCGAATTTGAAGATAATAAATTTTTAAAACCAATTTACGATTTTTGCGATAGTGAAATTAGTTATGAAGACATCAAAAAAGCATTGCTTTTTATCGATTAAAATAAAGTATTGTCAGTTCTAATAATAATTTTACTGACAAAATTGCTTATATTTTCAAAAGGAATAATTGTTGTTAAATATCCGAGAGATATAAAACGATTCGAAATTATACAATTATGACAATAGACAACAATCATGTAGTTACGGTAAACTATGTTTTACATACAAT
>NZ_JAVXKG010000031.1:0-42164 GCF_036647415.1 Algoriella sp. | reverse complement strand
TGGACAACATGTTTATCCAATTCATCGTTTGGACCGTAAAACATCGGGAGTTTTACTTTTTGCATTAGACAAAGAAGCGTTAAAAATTATGAATGATCGTTTTGCAACTCGTGAAGTTGAAAAGAAATATTTGGCAATTTTACGCGGTTGGTCGCCAGATGAATTAACGATAGATTATGATTTGACGAATGACGATGGCGTAAAGCAAAATGCAATAACCTATTTTCGTCGCTTACAAAAGGCAGAAATAGAGTTAGAATTTAACAATCACCCAACTTCTCGTTATTCTTTGGTAGAAGCAATTCCCGAAACAGGGCGTATGCATCAATTACGCAAACATTTCAAACATATTTTACATCCAATTTTGGGTAGTCGTCCGCATGGTTGCAACAAACAAAATAAATTGTGGTTAGAGAATTTTGAACTGAAGGGAATGATGTTGCACGCTCATCAGCTTGTCTTTAATCATCCGATTACAAACGAACGAATAACTTTGAATGCTACTATTAATGAAGAGTTTGAAAAAGTGGCTGATATACTAGGATTAGATATTAATGATTATATTTAAATGCTATTATTGTAATGGTTTTGTCTCTAGTTTTGGAAAAAGAATTTGTATTATCAGAGTTTAGTTTCTAAATTGAAATATGGTAAAATTATAAAGTTGATATAAAATGAAAACCACTCTAAAAATTAGAGTGGTTTTCATTTTATTAATTAATTAGATTTCCGGTACCACAAACTTTAGGTCTCCATGTTTTTTCAATTACTTTAATACATGTTCCATTACTAACTGTAACTTTTGTATATGTAACCTTGTTACTACAAGGTATAGCAACGATTGGCTCTCTTTCGTTAGAACCTAAGAAGTTTCCATTTTCAAAATTGAATTCCCAAGAGTATGTGTAATTATCTGCACTGGGATTTTGAATACTATTAGGTGCTGTATAAAAAAATACATCATCAGAACCAAATTGATTTAATTCAAAAATACCATTTTGCTCAATATTACATGTTTGTCCAAATGCAAAACTACCTATAGTAATCATTGCTAACGTGATTAAATTTTTCATAAATATAAATTTTATTGTTTTTTTTAAAATGCGCAAGAAAAAGCTTGAGTTTCTTTAACGCGAGCTGTACCTTCTAATGTTCCGCCAAATTCATTTATATAATTCTGAGCGCAGTCTAATTGTTGAAAATATAGAGTTATACCATCTGTTGATTTTACAACATAAGCTTGAATGTAATTAATAGTTTTAGTGCTCTCTTTTATAGGAACATTATTCTTAATTGTAGAAAATGAAAAAGAAGAAAATCCTGTAACCAAAATTACAGCGATAAAAAATAATTGTTTCATGATTTTTAGTGTTAATTGTTTGATTATTAAAATTATAATTTTAAAATTTAATATACAATAATGCTTAATAAAAAATATTTTTTTATTTTATAGGTAATAATGATTCTTAATAGCTTTATAATTTTTGAATTTGATACGTAAATAAAATTTGTAGTATTATGGTAAGCTATATGTTGTATGTTAAAGCTAGATTTTGTGCCTAATTATAATTGTAAAGGAGATTAGTATATCTATTATAAAAAATAAGTCATAGAATAAAGTAGGTTGTATTAATGTTAAAATATTGAAATTGAGTATAATATTTCATACTTTTGTCAAACCAAAAACTTGCTTATGAAAAACTACTTTTACATTTTATTTACTTTTATTTTATTGATTAATTGCTCTGAAAAAAGTTCAGAACCTCAAAAATTATCAGTTTCAGAATTAGCTCAAACGTCAGAATTTACGGAAGCTTCTCCTGAAAAAAAACAATTATTTAATGAAATTCAAGCTTTTCAGAAAGATTTGCAAAGCAAAAAATCAGAAAATATTTCGAATAATTTAGGTTGTCCAAAAAGAATTGAAGAATTAGATTTGAAACCTAAAAACTCTGTTGTGCGTAATGATATCGAATCAAATTCGTTTCGATTATCTTCTACTTTAGTTACAAATAATTATGATTTGGTTTACAATGAATTGGATCTTAATATTATAAATGATGCAATAAAATCTATTTCAGAAACGGATTTGTTATCAAAAGATAATGTGTCAACAATTGTAAAAGTTGAAGAATGCGATTATCAAACGGATATAATAATGAAAAACAAAGAAGTAGATTTTAATATAAAATCAATCACAGAAAGTGAAGAATGCAAAAAAGATCAGAAATGGAAATTTATCTCAACTGATGGAATTCTTGTTTTAGATCATCGCAAAATGTTATAATAGAAAAGGAAGCTAAAATTTAGCTTTCTTTTCTATTTATATGTCAAATTATTATTTACTAAAAAATTATATCCCAAATCATAGTATTGTATGGGTTTGTTTTTAAATTTTATTTGAAAACGCTGACCATCTGTTTCTATTGTTTCTAATGATTGAGGAGAAATTTCTTCATAAATAAATTTATATCTAAATTTATTTATTTTAAAAGTTTTCAGTTTAAACTGAAACTTTTTTGAAGGATGTTTCATTAATTCTGTCCATAAATAAAACAACTGATAATCGCTGAAATCTTCTAGATCAACTTCTTTCTTGCTTATAAATGGATTTAAAATAGGAAAATAATTTTCATAATAATATGGTTTGTTATTCTCAATATAATAATTCATAGCACGTAAAATATCTAATAATTGTTTGACTTTTGGTGGTCCATCATTTATGTAAAATGAAATTCGTTTAAAGACTTTATTATTTTTAATGAAAACAATTTCTTCTGAATTTCCATCTGTTGCATTATCGGTGTATTCATTATCAGTGTTTTTTAGATCAATTTGATTTAAAACTTGTTTAAAATAGTTGAAATATTCTTTGTTGATAGTTCCTTTGTAAACACCGTTAATTTTTGTAAATTTTTCACCTGCATAAATTATATAACCATTAGATTCTAACCGATAATTATATATTGGACAAGAGCCATAACAACCACTACTTGTAACAATAATTACATCAAAATCATTATATTGATGTATTTTTTTTTCACGAATTAGCATGAAATTTTCTAAGTAAATTGTATCTGTTGTAATTTTTTTTACTTTACCAAAATCAATATTTTTTTTAGTAATCGTATTAAACCAAGAAATCATGGAATCTTTTACTTGAAATTCAGCTTTATAACTTAAATATTTATACTTTTTCGTTTTTTCATTGTAGCTACCAAAATGATTAGAATTCAAAAGTGTATCAGCTTTAAAAGTGAATAAAGTATTTATTCGATAAAGATCAGGTAGAGGTTCTTCGAGAATAGAATCTTTTTCAATAGGATAATTTTCTCTTACCCAATCACCTTGTAAAGCTTCAGAAGTGTTTTTATCAAAAGGATTATTGCAACTTATTGTACATATAATAAGTAGAATGTAAAGTATTATTCGATTCATTGTATACCATTATTGTGTTAAATATACTGATTTCTACTGAGCTTTTTTATTATAAAAAAGGAAGCTAAAATTTAAATTCCTTCGACAAGCTCAATCTGAAAATTATTTATTTAGAATTATTTCTTTCTTAATTTTTAATGTGAATGCACATGCATTGATACAGTAAGATAAGCGAGTACAAATCCTACTAATATAGAACCAAATTTTTGTAAGTTGAATTTATGTCCTTCGTTACTTTCAAACAAAATAACGGTTGAGATATGTAAAAATATTCCTGAAACAATAGCACTCATTTCCAAAGAATAATTAGAAATTATCGTATGTTTTCCTAAAAAATAACCAAACGGAGCAGCCAAAGCGAACAAAGACATAAATAGGAATCGTTTTCCGTTAGACTCCGTATGTTGGCTCAAAGCACTAAATAAAATCATAGAAACTGGAATATTATGAACAAAAATTGCCCACATAAAATTGTGCGATTCCGCATTTGCAACAGGAATTCCTTCTATAATTGAATGCAAAAATAAACCAAGAAAAATTCCCATCGGAAATTGTTCTTTTTTATGCAAATGTATATGTCCGTGTTCTACGCCTTTGCTTATCGTTTCGAGAATATATTGTACCACAACACCCAACAAAACATACAAACCTATGGCGTGCGAACTATGATTGGTATTAGGATGACCGTAAACTTGTGGTAAAATTTCCAATACCGTCATCGCCAAAAAATAGGCACCACTAAACGTAAGTAAAAGCTTAGAATTGTGTTTATTCTTTAGAAATAATTTTGAGCAAATAACACCAATTAAAACACTTGAAATTAGAATTAAACTTTCTATCATTTTTTAAGAACTAATATTAATCTATCCGAAGTTTTTTCGTCAAAATCGGCAAGATTATAGTTTCCAAATGCATTTTTAAGTTCAAAACCTGCTGTTTCGTAGATTTTTTTGAAATCGTTGAAATAAATCAAACGTACATATTCTTCAAAATGAAATGTTTCGCCATTATCTGTAAAATCAATTTCCTTTTTGACAAAACCATTTTCTACTGATTTTGTAATTTTGAATAAAATGTTATCAATTAATTTTTCTTCGTATGGAACCATTGTCGAAACAACTTTTTCGGCATTCAAATAATCCAAAACAAAAATTCCTTTTTCTTTAATTTGTTGTTTTACAGCTTCGAAAACCTTGAAATTATCGTTGTAATCTTCAAAATATCCAAAACTTGTAAATAGATTAAAAACGGCATCAAATTCATTTGGATGATAAACTTCGCGCATATCATGAACTTCAAATTTTAAGTGATCGTTTTCAAATTGTTTTGCATATTTTATACTTTCTGTAGCCAAATCGATTCCCAAAACATCAAATCCTAATTTGTTTAATGTAATAGCATGTCGACCTTTTCCACAAGCCAAATCTAACACTTTTGCATGATTAGCTAAGTGCAAATTTTCTGTCAATTTTTTGATAAAATCTTCAGCTTCTGTTAAGCTTCTGTTTTGATATAATATGTGATAATATGGTGAATTAAACCATTTTACAAACCATTGTAAATCCATTGTTTTTTATTTTTGGCAATTATGACAAACGCCTGTAATAACGCAATTACAGTCCTTCATCGAAAATCCTTCGGGTAAATTAATTTTTATTTCTTCATTAAGACAAACGAGTTGATTGCACGTCGTACAGCGAAAATGAAAATGATCGTGTTGATGTTGCTTTTCTTGGCAAGATGTTTTGCACATTGCAAAATAATTTATTCCATCATCGCCCACAACTTTGTGCATTACGCCATCTTCGCAGAAATTATTAAGAATACGATAAATCGTTGCACGATCCATTTTCTCTTGTAATTGCAGTTCAATTTGTTCTTGATTAAGCGCTGTTTCACGAGAATCAAACAAATCTAAAACGGCTTGTTTTGTTGGCGTATTTCTTCTTTTCATTACTTAATGCAAGTCTGTTGCAATAATACGATTTTTAATTTAAAACAAAAAATCCTATTCGAGTAGAATAGGATTTTATATTTTAATTATGATGCGATTCTGAAACGAGTTCAGAATGACTTTGTGTTTAAGATATCCCTTTGTCAAGTTAAATTCATTTCAGCTTCTCATCTGGATAAGTTATTTATTCACTAATTCTGATTTTTAAATCCATACTTGTGTGTAATATCCTTGTGATTTCTATTTCTTCTACATTTATTATTCTGTAGAAAATAATATGTTGTCCAGAATTATAACCGAAAATTTGGGTGTCGATTTCGTTATAATTTTTTCCTAAACGTTGATTTTCTGCTAAAGTTTGACAATCATTAAGTAATTCAAAATAATATTTATCAGCCTGATTTTCTGACCAAACTTCATACGTATAATTCCAAATTTTTGATAAATCTTCAACAGCCTTATTTGTAAGAAGATATTTAGCCATTTCTTTTTTTAGCTTTTAATAACTCAAGATGTTTTTTGGGTTCAAAATTTTCTGAAATACCACTTTGAATGCCATCATTAATTGCTTTTTTTAGTGCAAGAAGCTTATTTTCCTCTTCTTCTAATAATCTTAATCCAGCACGGATAACCTCACTTGCGTTTTTGAATCTACCCTCAGAAATACTGTTATCAACAAAGTTTTCAAAGTGATTTCCTAAAGAAACAGATGTATTTCGTCCCATGATTTTAAATTTTTAATAAAGTTACCAAATTTTGGTAACATTATCAAACTAAATTATTTTTCTTTTAAATAAAAAAAATCCTATTCGAGTTGAATAGGATTTTGAATATTTAATCTTTTAATGGTTTCCAATTACCTTTTTTGAAAAACACATTATTAAATTTTTTAGAATTAAAAACTAAATAGAAATTCCAAACTTGTCTATAAGTAGTTGGATTTTCAATTAAAATATGATGATTTGGTTCTTCCATTTTAATTATTAATCGTTTAGATTCATATATTTCGTTTGTGTCAATTTTACCTTTATATGTCTTAATAATTTTATCTTTATCTGTTATGTTAAAATAAATTGAATCATTTTTTTTTATTGTAAATCTAAAAGTATTATACTGCCAATCTGATTGTTTACCACTAAAAAAAACTTCGATCAATAATGTAATCTCCATAATAATCATTTCTTTTAATAATCATTTTTTTAGTAAAAATTCTTACTATACTTGATAACAACATAATAATTACAATTCCAATTATTATAAAGCTAATTGCTTTTGCATATATTTTATTTTTTGTAATAAACCAAGTTATTAACAAAATACAAATTAAAGGTATTAGTACAAAAACGAAAAATAAATTAAATCCAAACCCCATATATTTTACAGGGACTTACATTTTTCTTTTAACCAAGCAGTTTCTTTTTCGTTTAAGAAAGAATTTAATTGCTCAAAAACAAATTGGTGATAATTATTTAACCAAGTTATTTCTTCGTCAGTTAATAATGTTACATCAATTAAAGTTTTGTCGATAGGAGAAATTGTGATTGTTTCAAATTTATAGAAATCTCCAAACTCTGTTGATAATGCAGGTTGTACAACAATTAAATTTTCTATTCTGATTCCGTACTCACCATCGCGGTACAAACCTGGTTCGTTAGAAAGTACCATTCCTGGTTTTAATGTTGTCAAGTTTTCTTCCACTCTAATGCTTTGTGGACCTTCGTGTACACATAAAAAATGTCCAACTCCGTGTCCAGTTCCATGACCGTAATTAAAACCGTAATCCCAAAGTGCTTTTCGTGCAAATGCATCCAATTGAGAACCGCGCGTGTTGGCTGGGAAAATAATTTCTGATAAATCAATCATTCCTTTCAAAACTAATGTATAATCAGTTTTTTGTTGAGCTGTTGGTTCTCCCAAAATCAACGTTCGAGTAATATCTGTTGTTCCTTCTAAATATTGTCCGCCAGAATCTATCAATAACATTTTATCTGTGCCCAGTGTATAAGCCGATTCTGGTGTTGCAGAATAGTGATTCATTGCGCCATGATCTGCATATCCACAGATTGTTCCGAAACTTGCGCCTTTAAAATTTTCTTGTTCGGCTCTATAAAATTTTAATTTTTCGTCAACCGTAACTTCGTTGATATTGTTGTTAATATTTTCTTCTAACCACATGAAAAATTTTGTCAAAGCAACACCATCTTTTACCATTGCTTTTCTAAAATTATCTAATTCAACTTCATTTTTAATCGCTTTAAGACTTGTTACTGGCGATGCAATTAAGTTGATTGTAGAAGTTGAAGAAATAGCTTCATATAATGCTTGATTTGTTTTGTTACCATCAAATAAAACATGTTCATTTTGGTTTAGATTATTCAAATAAGTATAAATATCTAAATATGATTTTATTGAAATTCCTTCTTTCGCTAAAGCCGTTTTTGTTTCGTCAGTAACTTTTGTTTCGTCAATAAAAAGAATTGCTTTTTCTGTATCTACAAGCGCGTAAGAAATAGTTAATGGATTGTAATTCACATCATTTCCACGAATGTTAAATAACCATGCAATTTCATCTAAAGCTGATAAAATGTAAACATTTGTATTACTTTTTTTCATTTCTTGACGAACTTCTACTAATTTTTCTGAAGCCGATTTTCCAGCAAATTTAGTATCGAAAAGAAAGAACGGATTTGTTGGTAAAATTGGACGATTTTGCCATGCGTCTTCTATTAAATCTATTGATTTAACCGAAAGTTTATTGAAAGTTAATTCATTATAATTCTGAATATGAGCAAAATGTGAAAACATCTGAGGATTAAGTCCTACAACTTCACCTTCTTTTAATTCAGAAATCAACCATTCATTAACAGAAGGAGTTCCTTCCATTTTCATTTTCATCAACTCAAAAGTTGTACCTTCTAATTGTTCTTCAGCTTGTATAAAATAGCGAGAATCTGTCCAAAGAGCAGCTTTTTCTAAAGTTACAACAACGGTTCCTGCTGTTCCATTAAAATTAGAAATCCATAAACGCTCTTTCCAATGATCTGGTAAATACTCACTTCCATGAGGATCTGTTCCAGAAATAATAGTTGCGTTTACACCATTTTTTTTCATAGTATCTCTCAACGACGAAAGACGATCTGTAATTTTTTCCATTGTTTTTTTCTACTTTTGTTCAATAATTTTACGTGCTAAATATACGAAGAATGGTTGAAGAATTTAATGAATACATATTCTTATTTTAGTTAAGAAAACTTCAATTAAAGTATAATTTAGTTTTTATTTAAAGCTGTTTTATCATTATTATGTTTCTCTGAAAGTACAGGCTCTGCAAAAGAAATAATTTTTTTTTCTTCTAAGTCAATTAATTTAATGAAAATTGGTTTATAATTTATTTTGGTAGGTATTTCTATAACAAAATATTTATCGTTTAAAGCTTCACTAATACACTCCAAATTATTGAAAATAGCTCTAATTTCATTGATATTAACTTTATTGTTAATTATGATAACTTGTATTGTTGAATTTCCTGAAAACTCAATTACTTTTCTAAATGTCAAACGTTCTTCATTACGATCATATTCAGCAAAAACGATATCATCACTTGAGAAATTTGCTCCATAAAAAGGAATATTATCTACTTTATATAACCCTTTTTCTTTATTTATAGTTTCTGCCCATAGAGTTTCGACAACAACTTCTTCTAAAACATTACTATAATATCTAACCAATATTTTTTCATATTTAGTTTCTTGATTCATATTTGCTTTAAGTTAAAAATCAAATATAGTTTATTCTAACTTCTCAATTTCCTTTATTTACCGTACTTTTGTAAAAAATTATTTCCTTGGAAAATTTCAAAATGATAGCGAAAACCTTTTTTGGTTTCGAAGAAGTATTGGCGCAAGAATTAAAAGCGTTAGGAGCAGCAGATGTAAATATTCAGAACAGAATGGTCGAATTCAATGGAGACTTAGGTTTCATGTATAAAGCCAATTACAGCTTACGCACGGCACTTAGAATTCAGAAACCTATTTTATCTTTTTCTGCTAAAACAGAGGGACAGCTATATGAAAAAATGAAAAAATTTCATTGGGAAAATTATTTTAACGTCGATCAAACTTTTATGATTGATCCTACTGTTTTTTCAGATTATTTTACGCATTCGCATTATGCAGCGCTTAAAGTGAAAGATGCAATTGTAGATCGTTTCAAAGAAAAAGATGGTCGTCGTCCAAGTATCGATAAAGATGCGCCAGATGTACGTTTCAACTTACATATCTCTCACGATAAAGTAACATTGTCTTTAGATTCTTCAGGAGATTCTTTGCACAAACGTGGTTACCGTGAAGAAACTGGTCCTGCACCGATAAACGAAGTTTTAGCAGCAGGTCTTTTGTTGCAAGCAGGTTGGGACGGAAAAGGAAATTACCTTGACCCAATGTGTGGTTCTGGAACAATGTTGATAGAAGCTGCGATGATTGCAAATCAAATTCCGGCGCAATTGCACCGTAAACGTTTTGCTTTTCAGAATTGGCCAGATTATGACGAAACGTTATTTACACAAATCAGAAATACACGAATTAATCGTATCAGAGAGTTTGATTACAAAATTGTAGGGTACGAAATTTCTCCTTTGATGGCTAAAATCGCTCAAATGAATATCAAATCAGCAGATTTAGAAGATATTATTGAGGTTAGACACCAAGATTTCTTTACATCAAAAAAAGAATTATTTCCAGTACTTTTGGTTTTCAATCCGCCTTATGATGAGCGTATCGAAAATAATAACCAAGATTTTTACAAACAAATTGGTGATACATTGAAAGCAAGTTATCCTAACACATTGGCTTGGTTTATTACCTCAGATTTACAAGCGAAGAAGTATGTAGGTTTGCGTCCTTCTCGTAAAATAAAGGTTTTCAACGGAAAATTAGAGTGTGATTTCTTGCAATACGAAATGTACGAAGGAAGTAAAAAAACTAAAAATCAAAACGATTAATCGTGAGTCAATTTAATCAATTTATAAAAGAAATTTGTAACGAAGAAAAAGTATATATTTTATCTTCTGAAGAAGGTTTTGCAATTTCATATTCAGAAGAATTTGAGTATGAAGACGGATCTAATTTAGAAATAATTTGTTTTTGGTCGAATACAGATTTAGCTGAAAAAGCGAAACAAAATCAATGGAAAAATCATAAAATTGAGACAATTGATTTAAACACTTTTTTGGAAGAATGGCTTTTCGGAATGATTGAAGAAGTTTCTTTGGTTGGAATTAATTTTGATGAATCTTCAAAAGGTGAGGAGGATAGTCCTTTGGACACTATTTTGGCGATTGTACATGAATTAAAAAAATCTGATAAATCATTTAAGTTAAATCATTTCAAGGATTTAAACGAAATTAAAACGGTTACGTTAGAACTAAAAGAATCATTCAATCAATAAAATATTTTGGAAACGAAGGATTTACAGATTTCAATAATTATTGCGGTTTATGAACGTCAAGATGAATTAACCGAATTATTAACGAGTTTAACAAAACAAACGGATAACTTATTCGAAATCATAATTGTAGATGATGGTTCTCAAAGTAAATTGGATACGGTTTGTGCTAAATTTGAGAATCAATTAAATCTTCATTATTATTACAAAACGAATTCTGGTCCAGGAAAATCGCGCAATTATGGTATGGAAAAAGCGAATGGAAATTATTTTATTTTCTTAGATTCTGATACCATTATTCCATCAACTTATATTGCAAGTGTAAAGCAAGAATTATCAACCAATTTTGTTGATGCTTTTGGTGGTCCTGATGATGCGGACGATTCGTTTACAGATATGCAAAAAGCGATTACTTTCTCGATGACTTCGTTTCTTACAACGGGAGGAATTCGTGGAGGAAAAAAGCAAATAGGTAAATTTCAGCCACGTAGTTTTAATATGGGAATTTCTCGTAAAGCGTATGAAAAAACAGGTGGTTTTGCAGATTTACGAGTTGGTGAAGATCCAGATTTATCGATGCGTTTGTGGGAAAATGGTTTTGAAACAAGACTTTTTTCAGATTCTAAAGTGATTCATAAGCGTAGAACTTCACTCAAAAAATTTGCGAAACAAGTTTATCAATTTGGTGTTGCTCGCCCAATTCTTAATCAGCGTCATCCAAAATATATCAAACCAACTTTTTGGTTTCCAAGTTTATTTTTTGTCGGAACGTTAGTTGCGTTTTTATTTTTAGCCTTAAGTTATTTATTCAATTTATATAAATTTATACTTCAAATGCCATTTGTTATGTGGTTGATTTATATGTTTTTAATATTTATATTTTCTACAATAAGATTCAAATCTGCTAAAGTTGGACTTTTATCCATTATCACAACCTTGATTCAGTTTTTTAATTATGGATATGGATTTTTAGAAAGTCAATTCAAATTAAATATTCTAAAACAAAATCCTAAAGAAGCATTTCCAAGTCATTATCATATAGATTAAGAATAATAAAATATAAAAGGTCGAGATTTAATTCTTGACCTTTTTTCATTTGATAAAATAATGCTTATCAGCTAGCAAATGCATCGAAAAATTTCGTAATTTTGCAGACTTAAATTAAAGTAATGCGTACGAAATCGACTGGAAAAAAGAAAATTAATGTAATTACGTTAGGATGTTCTAAAAATGTATACGATTCTGAGGTGTTAATGGGACAACTAAAAGCTAATGGCAAAGACGTTGTACATGAGCAATCTGGAGATATTGTTGTGATTAATACTTGTGGTTTTATTGATAATGCCAAAGAAGAAAGTATTGATACTATTTTAGATTACGTGCAACGTAAAGAAGATGGTTTGGTGGAGAAAGTTTTCGTGACGGGATGTTTATCAGAACGTTACAAACCAGATTTATTAGAGCAAATTCCTAATGTCGATCAGTATTTCGGAACTAGAGAATTACCTTTGTTGTTGAAAGCTCTTGGAGCAGATTATAAGCACGAATTGGTTGGTGAACGTCTTACGACAACGCCACGTCATTATGCTTATCTTAAAATTGCAGAAGGTTGTGATCGTCCTTGTTCATTTTGTGCAATTCCGTTGATGCGTGGAGGTAATGTTTCTCGCCCAATAGAAGATTTGGTTACAGAAGCAACTAAATTGGCTAAAAAAGGAACAAAAGAGTTGATTTTGATTGCTCAAGATTTAACGTATTATGGGTTGGATATTTATAAAAAGCGTGAATTAGCATCTTTATTGAAAGAGTTGGTGAAGATTGAAGGAATCGAGTGGATTCGTTTACATTACGCTTTCCCAGCTGGTTTCCCAGAAGATGTGTTAGATGTAATTCGTGAAGAACCTAAGGTTTGTAATTATTTAGATATTCCATTACAACATATTTCGACTAAATTATTGAAATCGATGCGTCGTGGAACAACTCACGAAAAAACCAATGCATTATTAGATGCTTTTCGTACAAAAGTTCCTGATATGACAATTCGTACAACGCTAATTTGTGGATATCCAGGAGAAACGGAAGAAGATTTTCAAGAAATGAAAGCTTGGGTACAGGAGCAAAAATTTGATCGTTTAGGATGTTTTACTTATTCTCACGAAGAAAATACACATGCTTATAATTTGGAAGATGATGTTCCAGAAGAAGTAAAGCAACAACGTGTAGAAGAAATTATGGAACTTCAATCTCAAATTTCTTACGATTTGAATCAAGAAAAAATTGGAAAACAATTCAAAGTTATGATTGATCGTAAAGAAGGAGAAAACTTTATTGGTCGTACAGAGCATGATTCACCAGATGTAGATAACGAAGTTTTAATTTCTGCAATTGACACTTATTTACCTATTGGAGATTTTATAAATGTAGAAATTATAGAAGCGTATGAATTTGATTTAATTGGTAAAGTAATTGATTAATTAAATAGATATAATAAACAGAAAACCACTCAATTGAGTGGTTTTTTTATTCAGTAAATAATCAAATTAGTTTTTTGCGTTATTACGTAATTTTTTCTTCATTCGATTTGCTTGTACTAATCTTCTATGATTTGGATCTTTTAATTTATCCACTAATTTCTGTAATTGATTTTCTTCTTTTTTTGCTTTTTTAGCCATTGTTTTAGGTTTTAAAATTTACCTTAAATTAATGATTAAAAATCACTTGTCAAAATTAAAGTATTAATTATTAGTTTTTTAACGTTTACTTTTTAGGTTTATCTCCCATATAAAATACTATTTTTCCGCCATTTACAATATCAAAATGATTAAGGTTAAATGATGAATATTGCTTTCCGTTTAACTCTATTTTCTGAATGTAAATATTCTTTTTAGATTGGTTTTTAACTTCAATTTCAAATTGTTTTCCATTTTCCAAATTAAGAATAGCATGATCCACCAAAGGACTTCCAATTGCGTATTCGCTTGCTCCTTGTTGAACAGGATAAAATCCTAACGCACTAAAAATATACCACGCACTCATTTGTCCTGTATCATCATTTCCGCCCAATCCATCAGCAGTTGGCTTGTATTGCATATCCAAAATCATACGAATTTTTTCTTGCGTTTTCCAAGGTTGTCCAGACCAATTATACAAATATGCAACATGGTGTGCTGGCTCATTTCCATGTACGTAACCACCAATTATTCCTTCGCGTGTAATATCTTCGGTATCTGCAAAATATTCGTCTGATAAATGCATTGTAAATAATTCATCTAACTTTTGATTGAATTTCTTTTTTCCTCCCATAATTGTAATTAATCCATCAGGATTTTGAGGAACAAAAAAGCTGAAATTCCACGAATTTCCCTCAATAAAACCTTGTCCATGCGTATTCAACGGATCAAATTCTTTTTTGAAATTTCCATCAGCTAATCGTGGACGCATAAAACCGATTGAAGTATCATAATTATTTTTCCAATTTTCAGAACGTTTCATAAATGTTTCGTAAACATCCATTCTATTCAATTTTTTGGCAGCTTGCGCAATCGACCAATCATCAAACGCATATTCTAAGGTATTCGAAACTGAAGTGCCATTTTTCTCTGACGGAATATATCCTTTATCGATATAATCACCGATTCCTTCATAATCGCGTTTATTTGCCGTAACGATACAAGCGTCCAGCGCAGAATTTGCATCACCATTATAAACTCCTTTTACAATTGCATCAGAAATAACCGTAACAGAATGATAACCACTCATACACCAATTTTCGTTTGCGTAATGTGACCAAATTGGTAACATTTTGACTGGATTTTGTTCGTAATGTTTCATCATCGATTTTACCATATCATTATTGCGTTTTGGTTGAATGATGTTGAACAAAGGATGCAAAGCACGATAGGTATCCCAAAGCGAAAAAGTGGTGTAATTGGTAAAGTCTTTTGTTTGATGAATTTCTTGATCTAATCCTTTGTATTGACCATTGACATCCATATAAGTTGTAGGATTGATAAAGGTGTGATACATGGCTGTATAAAAATTCGTCTTGTCATTTTCGGAAGCTTTAATCTGAATTCGGTTCAATTCTTTGTTCCAATTTTCTTTTGCTTCATTACGAACTTGTTCAAAATTCCAATGTGGAATTTCTGTTGTCAAATTTTCTAAAGCATTGGTTTGACTAACGGGAGAAATAGCGAATTTTATTTTTACTTTTTCATCTTTCTCTGTATCAAAATCAAAGTACATCTTGATCTTCTTTCCTTCAATTAAAGGAAAATTTTGATCTTGATTCCATTTTCTCCAAAAACCTTTGTAATCAACTTGACCATCTTCATTCTTTTGACCATAATTTTTGAAAGGTTTTGAAAAACTCATAGCAAAATAAACAGTTCTATTTCTTGCCCAACCTCGTGTTTGTCGATAACCTGTAATTAACGTATCATTTACAACACGCACATACGTCCATGTATTTTTGTCGTCGTAATTGTAAATTCCGGCATTCAAATCCAAAATAATATGCGAATCTCCAGATTTAGGAAAAGTATATTGATGAAAACCAACACGTGTAGAAGCAGTCATTTCTGCCCAAATATTGTAATCCTCTAATTTAACTTTGTAATATCCCGCTTCCGCAGTTTCGTTTTGATGAGAAAATCGAGAACGATAACCACTTTCGGGATTTTGAGCTGTTCCGGGATTTAATTGAAGTTTACCTACAGTTGGCATAATCAAGAAATCACCTAAATCCGAATGTCCAGTTCCATTAAAATGTGTATGACTAAATCCTGTTATTGTTTTATCTTCAAAACGATAACCCGCGCAATAATCATATACTTTTGGATTGTATTTATGATTGACAGAATAAGGAATAGAATCGGTTTCTGGACTTAGTTGTACAGCACCAAATGGAACTGTTGCGCCAGGAAAAGTATGTCCCATTTTTTCTGTTCCAATCATTGGATTGACATATTTTACTAAATTCTGTTGTTGCGCAAAAGCGAGAGAATTGAGAGAGAGTAGAGCGATTAATAATTTTGTTTGCATCGATTTTAAGTATTATTTAATTAAAGTTAAACAAATCGAGCATAAAAAAAGGAAAGCTTTTCACTTTCCTTTAAAATATTATAAAATCATTTCCGGAACTTCTCCTTCTATAATTAATTTTCCTTCGGTTGCATTCTTAATATCTTCAACAGAAATACCTGGAGCACGTTCTAATAATTTGAAACCACCTTCGGGTAAAACTTCTAAAACAGCCAGTTCTGTTACAATTTTTTTGACACATTTTATTCCAGTAAGTGGAAGCGAACATTCTTTCAATAATTTAGATTCTCCAGCTTTATTTACATGTTGCATAGCTACAATAATATTATCAGCCGAAGCAACCAAATCCATTGCACCACCCATTCCTTTTACCATTTTACCAGGAATTTTCCAGTTTGCAATATCTCCATTTTCAGAAACTTCCATTGCTCCTAAAATTGTCAAATTAATTTTTCGAGCTCTAATCATTCCAAAACTCATTGCTGAGTCAAAAAAAGCAGAACCAGGTAAAGTTGTGATGGTTTGTTTACCCGCATTTATATAATCTGGATCTTCTTCGCCATCAACAGGAAATGGTCCCATTCCCAACAAACCGTTTTCTGATTGAAGAACAACATTTATATTTTCTGGAATATAATTAGCAACAAGGGTAGGAATCCCAATTCCTAAATTTACATAAAACCCGTCTTGTACTTCTTTTGCAATTCGTTTTGCAATACCATTTTTATCTAACATTGTTTTTTAAGATTTTGGTTGAACAGTTCTGTTTTCGATACGTTTTTCATATTTATCACCTTGAATAATACGATTTACAAAAACGCCTGGCGTATGAATTTGATTTGGATCTAATTCTCCAATTTCTAATAATTCTTCCACTTCAGCAATTGTAATTTTTCCGCACATTGCAGCAGAATGATTAAAATTTGCAGTTGCTCCACGAAAAACTAAATTACCTGCTGTATCACCTTTCCAAGCTTTTACAATTGCAAAATCTGGTTCAAAAGCATATTCTAACAAATATTCTTTTTCTACTCCGTGAAAAGTAAATTTTCTGATTTCTTTTCCTTCAGCAACTTCAGTTCCAACTCCAGCAGGTGTAAAAATTGCAGGCATACCATATCCAGCAGCCATCAACCTTGTCGCTAAAGTTCCTTGTGGAATTAATTCTACTTCTAATTCTCCTGAAAGCATTTGGCGCTCGAATTCTGCATTTTCGCCAACATAAGAGGAAATCATTTTTTTGATTTGTCGTCCTTGTAACAACAATCCTAAACCAAAATCATCTACACCAGCATTGTTACTGATGCAAGTAAGATTATTAATTTTTTTATCAACCAATCCTTGAATTAGATTTTCGGGAATACCAGAAAGTCCAAATCCACCAACAGCAAGCGTCATTCCGCTCTCCACACCTTGTAGAGCTTCTTCTATACTGTTTACTTTTTTGTTTATCATTTTTGTTGTGTTTTTGCGTATTCTATATTAATGTTAAAGATAAAAAAATAACTATTTATATGTCTGTTTTTATAAAAATTGTTACTTTTATAAACATAGAACGATATTGTAATTATTTGAGATGGATAAAAAAGTGAAAAATCGATGGATTGAAAGCATTTTTTTCTCCAATTTTTTTTTAATCGTACTTTCTTTTACACTTAATATTGAGACAAATATCAAACTTGGTTTACCTTTTAATTCACTTGCCTATTATGCTTTTATAAGTGCTATTACAGTTTTATTTTATTTGTATGCGTACAGAATTTCAAAAATATTAAAATCATCTAATAATACGAGAACTCAGTTTTATATAACTCATCGTAAATCTGTTCGAATTTTCACCATCCTTTTAGCTGTAATTGCTTTATTTTCGGGTATTATTTTAGCAATAAATTGTTTACCAAATTATGAGATTCTTACTTGGAAATGGTTGATAGTTTTATTTTTTACTGCGTTACTATCTTTCGGTTATTATGATTTCAAATTCGGAATTTCTTTGCGTAAGACTATGTTGTTAAAACCATTTCTTATTGGTTGGACATGGGCAATTGCAACCGTTTTTTTACCTGTTTTATTTTTGATGCTAAAGAATGAAACGCATTATATCATCGATGCAAAATTTTATTTTCTATTTTCACAGACATTTATGTATTGCGTTGTGAATGCGATTTTGTTTGATTTGAAAGATTATGAAGATGATAGTAACCGAAATTTGAAAACATTTGTTGTAAAATATGGTTATCATTTTACATTGAACCGAATTATTTTACCACTTATTTTTCTTGGATTTTTGAGTTTTTTAATATTTGGAATTTGGTACGGATTACCTCTTCATAGGACACTTTTTATGCTAATTCCAATTATTTGTTTAGCGATTTTTGCATTCAAACTTAATCGTCCAAAATCAATTTTATATTATTTAATTGCAATTGATGGAATGATTTTTCTGAAAGCAATTTGTGGTATTTTAAGTGTAATTTTATTTGAATGATGAATTATAATTTTATTGCGCCATATTATCACTCACTTAGTCAATTGATTTTTTTGAATCAACAACATCGTGCGCATTTTCCGATTTTAAATTTTTTGAAAGCTGGAGATAAAATTCTTTGGGTTGGAGGAGGAGCGGGCAAATTTATTTTAGAATTAGAAAAATTGAATTTTAATCTTGAAATTACTTATATCGATTTTTCATCTAAAATGATTGATTTAGCAAGAAAACAATCAACCAAAAACATTAAAATTAATTTTATTATTTCTGATATTTTTGATTTTGAAACTTCAGAAAAATATGATGTGATAATGACGACTTTTTTGTTTGATCATTTTCATCAATCAAAAGCAGAAGAATTATTTATGAAACTAAATAATTTTATGAATACTGATGGAATTTGGTTTTATGTAGATTTTACTCAAAATCAGAAAGCTTGGCAAAAAACCTTAACAAAGTTGATGTTGCAATTTTTTAGAATTATTATTGGTTTAGATATTTCTCGATTACCGAAAATGAATCAGCTTTTTGAGAAAGATTATGATGTAATAAATCAACAACAATTTTTCAGAAAATATATAGAAAGTTCTATTTATAAGAAGAAATAAAAAAAGCGATTCAGAATTCTGAATCGCTTTCATTTTACATATAATCGGTATCTAATTTTCCTTTTTTGAACTGAATAATATTCAATTTATTCATTACCCAAATACATGGATACATTGGATCAAATTCCCATTTTTTTACTGCGAAATTCGGGCGACCACCAAATTTATGGTGATTATTATGCAAACATTCTCCCCACATTAACCAGTCTATCGGCATTAAGTTTGTCGACGTATCGCCAACATCATAATTACGGTAACCTAATTTGTGCGAAAACCAATTGATGATTACACCATGTAGTGGACTCATCATAGCTTGTAAAGGAATTAATACAAAATATGTCCAAAGTGGTGCGTCAACTAACCAGTAAAGAAAAATATAAAATAAAACCCATGCTAAACGAATTGCATTGTTACCAGCAAAATTATCCCAAGAACGCCAAGATGGAACACCTTTTTTAAATTTTGATAAAACATCTACTTTATCGTGATCTATATCGTTATAAACATTACGTGTTCTCAACATCATTGAGAAGAAATTACTGTCAAACTGTGGAGAGTGTGGATCATTTTCTGTATCTGCATACGCATGATGATGTCTGTGCATAACACCGTAAGTGTATGGACTTAAATATGACGACCCTTGAAATATCCATGATAAAACATGAAATATTTTTTCCCATGTTCTAGACATTGTAAACATCGCATGTGAAGCATATCGATGGTGAAAAAATGTCTGAAAAAATAGTGATCCATACCAATGGATGATGAAGATAATGATAACTGCTGTCATTATGATTTTTAAATATTTTTACAAATATAATCTTTAGGATTGGTATTTTGACTAATCAAAATCATAGAAATGTTAATTTTAATATTTATTTATAATGAATAAGAAATATTAAATACTTTTTTAAGAAATATTATTTTAAATATAAGTTAAGAATCAACTTCTTTCGATAAAACAATTAAAAATGATAGTATAAAATAGGATTTAGTTTAACATATTCTTTATTTGAATAAAATTAAGATGATATGATAAATAAAAAACTCGCTTTATTAAGCGAGTTTTTATCTAAGATTTTATTTATATACCAACAAAAGTGAATGGTTTAGTTGTAGAAAACAGGAATGATGTTTCACCTGAATAAGTTTCATTTTTACTTACACTTAATTTTTTTGTATTTGCTTTATTACTAAAATCTATTTTTTTTAGATCAACCCAAAATGTATTTGGAGTTTTTGTTGTTTCGAAATAATAAACTAGATTTTTATGATCTGATACAGATCGCCATCTTGTAGATGAAATATTAGGCTCCGACTCAGAAGAAATACCCAAAGGAACTGATGCATTACGAATTACACTAAATACACTTGCTATTGATAAATGGGTGTCATTTGTCTGTGGAATTGCATTAATATAATAAGAAGCTCTTACAAATCTGTCCGCAGCTCTATTGGTTCCAGGTAACATAATTGTACCTGGAATACCTTTCCAATATTCATTAATAGACAATTGTTGTTCAAATATCGGTGAGTTAGTCATTACAGTATAAGATGGATCGTGATGAATTTTTAATTGACCATTTACATATTCAAAAATAGCATTGTCGCCACTTGCATCTGAAATAGAAAGATGTAAAGTTGTAAATTTTTTAGTTCCTGGAATATAATCTGAAACGATTACAAATTTTTCTTTTTTTAAGTCTTCTACCGCTTCTTTTACAGTTGCATAATTGTCTAGTACATACTGAGCCCACGCTGCAATTGTAATACCAGGTTTGCTTCCTTTAGGATCAAATTTAGAATATTGACTTTCTACTAACCAAAGTACATTTGCTACAAGTCCTTTTTCGTTAATACCATCTGTAGTAGCAATATCCCATGCACTTGTAATTACACTTCCGTATTTAGAAGTCCATTTAACAGAATTATTACCAACATTTCCAAATCGTTCTAAACCTCTAGGAAATATCCAAATATTAGCATCTATTTCATCTTTCCAATCCATAGATCGTGCTGTAATAATTGTGTTATCAGGACCTTTGTAAACGACTCTTGTACAAGCGTCAAGTTTTGTAGAGAATAAAAGTAGGGCGGTAGAGAATAATGTAAGAGTAATTTTAAATTTCATAATACATTATTTTAATTTAAATAAAGTTAATCATTATGAATGTATTAGGTGTTAATTATTCATGAAATTTAAGAATCAGAATATTTTAGGCTTATTAGGTAGTTTACTTATATATACAATTCATAGCTAAATTGTTACAGGACGAAAAGTTGTGAGACCTTAGTTGTAATTTTATAAAACATAGTCTATTAATTAATATGACATCAGAAATCAATTATTTAGAAATCAATAAACATTCTTGGAACAATAGAACTGACACGCATTTAAAATCAGATTTTTATAATCTCAAAGATTTTATGAAAGGAGAAACTTCCCTTAATCCTTTTGAATTGGAGTTATTGGGAGATGTAAAAGGAAAATCTATTTTGCATTTACAATGTCACTTCGGGCAAGACACTATTTCTCTTAACAGACTTGGTGCAGAAGTTATTGGTGTCGATTTATCTGATAAAGCTATTATGAATGCTCAAGAAATTGCAAAAGAAACCAATTCTGATGCTCAATTTATTTGTTGCGATTTATATGATTTAGAAAATCATTTAGATAAACAATTCGATATTGTTTTTACAAGTTATGGGACGATTACTTGGTTACCAGATTTAGATAAATGGGGAAAATTGATTTCTAAATTTTTAAAACCTAAAGGAAAATTTATTTTCGTAGAATTTCATCCTGTAGTTTGGATGTTTGATGAAAATTTCGAAAAAATAAATTATAATTATTTTAATGTCGAACCTATTATTGAAACAGAAAATGGAACTTATGCAGATAAAGAAGCCAATGTTTCACAATCGTATGTGACTTGGAATCATAGTATGAGTGAAGTAATTAGTAGTTTGTTGAGTAATTCTTTAGAACTTAAACAATTCCAAGAATATAATCATTCACCTTATAATGTTTTCAGTAATATGGAAGAATTTGAACCAAAAAAGTTTAGAATAAAACATATTGGAGATAAAATTCCAATAATCTATTCTATTGTTGCAGAAAAGAAAAACTAAATTCTTGTATATTTGTTAAGCGTTTGGAGATGTTTTCTGAACGTTTTGTATTTATTTAATTCAAAATACACAACGGGTATAAAATAAATCATATTAAATCAATAACTTGAAATATATATATAAATGATTGCACATCACGTGTTATTTTGGTTGAAAGATGATATTTCTGAAACTGAATATAATGAATTTAAAACAGCCTTAGAAGATTTAAAACAAATGACTTCTGTACCTTTTTTTCATGTAGGAACTCCTGCTAATATAGAAAGAGATGTTATAGATGCAACTTATTCGTTTTCATTATTTGTTGCTTTTGATACAATGGAAAGTTTTGAAACTTATCAAAAACATCCACAGCATATTGCGTTTCTGAATGGTCCAAATAAATTAGCAAAGCGAGTATTAATCTATGATGCTGACTAATTAAATAGAGAATCTATAAATATAAAATCCGTCAATTTTGACGGATTTTTTTGTTATAATCATTTCTCAATTTCTTGAAATTTTTCCATTCTTCTTTTGTCTCTAAATCCAAAAGATCTACACCTTCTAAATATTCAATCAATCCAATTTGATAATAATGCTCGATTAAATCTTTTTGATTCTTAAATGAATTTTCACTCGTGTATTCAAAATTATATTTCTTAATGATTTCATTTTTTAAAGTAATAGTTAAGCTATTCTCAGTACCATTATATAAACCATTTTCATAATAAAATTTTGAAGTAGTTCGTCCATCGTCCATACCTTTAATAGAGATGATTTTAAAAGAAATTTTCTCAATCTCTATAATCTTGAAAGATTCTGTTGTAGATGTTTTAATAGTAATTGATTCATTATTAAGATAAATTTGACCAATAAATTTTCCTTGATAAGCTTTAATTTTTTTAAGATTATTTATTCTATAAAACGATCCAACTAAACTTAGACCTAAACAGATAATTATAGATAAATATGATATAAAAGAATTTTTATTATCTAATAAATAAACATCTATACATATGATGATGATTAATAATAAACAAGTATAATTTATTTTTCGTGTTCTTGTGAAAGTATATTTTGGTTGAAAAAGTCTTAATTCCATTAATAATAGTTGAATAATATAATTTTGAATAGAATAATCACGAATTTCTATCAAAATATTCAAATTATCGCTAAAAATACGCGTAATTTTGCACAAGATTTCTGAAAACGAAATCGAAAAGATGAAACAATGATTATAGAGACAGAAGAGGAGTTAATCGGAATGAAAAATGTCAGCGAAGCTGTAGCCGTAACTCTTAAAGAAATGAAAGATTTTGTAAAACCAGGAATGTCAACGTTAGAATTAGATCAATTCGGAGCGAAAATTATGGCAAAATTTGGTTGTAAATCTGCACCTTTTGAAACATATAAATTCCCAGGATACACGTGTTTGAGCGTTAATGAAGAAATTTGTCACGGAATTCCAAGAGCAGATAGAATCCTGAAAAATGGAGATGTAATCAATATTGATGTTTCGGGAGAATTAGGCGGTTTTTGGGCAGATAATGGTGGTTCTATTGTTGTTGGAGAAGATGTTAATGGGTATCAAAAAATTGTTGATGCGTCGATTTCTGCACTTCAAAAAGCAATTGCTGCTGTAAAATCTGGCGTTAAAATTGCTGATATTGGTGGAATTATAGAAAAAGAAGCAAAAAAACATCATTTTAGTGTTATAGAAAATTTGACAGGTCATGGAGTTGGTCGTTCTTTGCACGAAGAACCGTTAGATTTGATGAATTTTCGCGATCCTGATGATAAACGTCGTTTTCGTAAAAATTCGGTTATCGCTTTAGAAACATTTATTTCAGAAAATTCGTACGAAGCAATAGAACAAGCCGATGGTTGGACGATGATAGGGAATGAGCCAGGCGTTTTTGCACAACACGAACACACTGTTTTGGTGACTTCGGAAGGTCCTATGATTTTGACTTTAATGAATGGAAATTGGTAAAATAATATATGAAGAAAAACGATTATATACAAGTTGATCGCGAAGTGGTCAAAAAAATGAGCGAAGATATTCAGGCTTATTTAGTAGAAAATAACCTTGTGCGTGTAAAAACAAAAGACATGATGCCTTTTCTTATTGAAAAAGGATATTTTCCACACGATCGCAAAAAAGGTTATCCTTTGCGTCAAATATTAACAGATCTTAAAAAGTCTGAAGAATTACATTTACTACCACAGGCTACGCCAGAGTATTTGGAATTAGAGAACAAGAAAACATCAACGTATTGGTATTTTAGTCCAATCAAATAATATAAAAGCACTTCTATAGAAGTGCTTTTTTGTTGTTAAATAATTGTTTATTAATCTTTTTTGGAATATTAATTGATAGATTTTAAATCATTTTTAATTGTAACAAAAAATATTTCATTTCTTATCTTATATCAATGTTAGATAGATGACAGTTGAACTAAATTTGCCTTATCAAAATAAATAATTAAAACAAACAAATAATAAATCATTATGAAAAAATTACTATTTACTTTAATGTTATCAGCAGCTTCTATGTCTGCATTCGCTCAAAATTATACAAATGACAAAGGACATTCAAAATTAGGATTTTCTGTTTCTCACATGACAATTTCTGATGTAGAAGGACAATTTCAAAATTTTGATGTTCATTTAAACTTTACAAAAGAAGATTTAAGCGATGCGAAATTTCATGTAACAGCAGATGTTAATTCAATCAATACAGGAGTTGAAGCTCGTGATAATCACTTAAAGTCAGCAGATTTTTTTAATGCAGCAAAAAATTCAAAATTAGAATTTTCTTCTAAAGGAATTACACGTGTTAAAGGAAATCAATTCAAAATGGTTGGAGATTTAACATTGAATGGAATTACAAAACCTGTTACATTAAAATTAATTTACAACGGAAGTATCGATAATAGAGGAGTTAAAACTTACGGATTTACTGTAAAAGGTGATGTAAAAAGAAGTGATTTTAATATCGGAGGTAATTTCCCAGAAGCAGTTGTAGGTGATGTAGTTACATTAGTTTCTAACTTAGAATTTGCTACACCAAAAGCGAAATAATTAGATTAAAATATAAATCATAAAAATCTTGAATTTCAATAGTTTAAAGTCAATAACTTCAAGTTTTTCTACAACAGAAAAAATGCCTGTTTTATTTTTAGGACACGGATCTCCGATGAATGCTATCGAAGAAAATATTTTTGTTGAAGGTTGGAGAAATATTGGAAAAACAATTCCAAAACCAAATGCAATTATTTGTATTTCGGCACATTGGGAAACCAAAGGAACCAAAGTAACGGCTTTACAAAAACCTAAGACAATTCATGATTTTTATGGTTTTCCTCAAGCTTTATTCGATGTTCAGTATCAAGCGCCAGGAAGTCCAGAATTAGCAACTGAGGTTAAAAATTTGATTAAAACGACACATGTCGATTTAGATAACGAATGGGGATTTGATCACGGCTCTTGGAGTATAATTAAATTTTTATATCCAGATGCGGATATTCCGATGATTGAGCTTAGTTTGGACGTTAATAAAACACCAAAAGAGCATTACGAATTAGCAAAAGAGTTGAATGCTTTGCGCACAAAAGGAATTTTGATTGTTGGTAGTGGAAACGTAGTGCACAATCTTCGTACTTTAGATTGGAAAGAACCAAATAAAGGATTTGATTGGGCTTACGAAGTAAATGATACATTCAAAAATATTGTCAAATCAGGTAATCATGACGAATTATTTGATTTTGTACAAAAAGGAAGTGCTTACAATCTTGCAGTTCCGTCGATGGAGCATTATTTACCATCAATTTATGCGTTGGCTTTACAAGGAAAAGAAGAAGATGTAACATTGTTTAACGATCAATTAATTTATGGATCATTAGGAATGTTATCATTCAAAATAGAATAAAAATCAATTTAAATAACAATTAAAAACAAACATTATGGCAAAGTGGAATTTAGATCCTTCTCATTCAGAGGTTCAATTTAAAGTAAAACACATGGTAATTTCTACAGTAACAGGAAATTTTGATAATTTTGAGGCGTCTGTAGAATCTAATGATAATAATTTTTCTGACGCGAAATTCGAATTTGCTGCACATGTAAATACAATAAATACAAAAAATACAGATCGTGATAATCACTTAAAATCTGATGATTTTTTTGCAGCAGAAAAATTTCCAGAAATGAAATTTGAAAGTACTTCAGGTATTCAAAATGGAAAAGTAGAAGGAACTTTAGAAATTCGTGGAGAGAAAAAACCGATTACTTTAAATGCAGATTTTGGAGGAGTAATTACTGATCCATGGGGACTTACACGTGCAGGTTTTGAATTTTCTGGAGACATTAATCGTAAAGATTTTGGATTGGGATGGAGCCAAGTTACAGAAGCTGGAGGATTAGTTGTTTCTGATAAAGTAAAATTATTGATTAATTTAGAGTTTACTCAAGCTCAATAATTAACTGTAAATTATAATAATACAAAAAGGTAACTCAATTTTTGAGTTACCTTTTTTTTTGTTTAGTAATTATTTATATCAAGTTTTTAAGACGAAATTTTTATAATAATGTACCCAAATTAGAATGCTTGTTGTGTTATTTCAATTCCCAGTCAGTCGCGAAAACTGCTTGTAATGCGGCAGTTTCAGTACGAAAACGTTGTTGTCCTAAACTAATTCCTGTAAAATTATTTTCTTCGGCAGTTAAAATTTCATCTCGAGAAAAATCGCCTTCAGGACCAATTAAAATTAATATTTTTTGAGGATTCTCAGAAAGAACAATTCTTAAAGGAGTTTTTTCTATATCATCTTCGCAATGTGCGATGCATTTTGTGAAATCGTTAAAATTAGTTTTAATAAAATCATTAAACTTCGTCAAATCGTTCACTTTTGGTAAATAAGCTTTTAGCGATTGTTTTGTTGCAGCTTGAACAATTTTCTCAATACGCTCAAGTTTTATGTTTTTTCTTTCTGAATGAAAAGTTTGTAAAAAAGTAATTTCATCAATTCCAATTTCAGTTGCTTTTTCTAAGAAAAATTCTAAACGTTCCATTGTTTTTGTTGGAGCAATTGCAACGTGTAAATAATAATTTTTCTTTTCGAAATCAGTTTTCAAATTAAGAATATTCCCTTCAACAGCTTTTTTTGAAATTGAAGTAATTTCAATTTCTGCTAAATTTCCTTTTCCATCTGTTACATGAATTTTATCGCCTTCATTACCGCGTAAAACTTTTGAAAAATGATGACTTTCTTCTTCGCTTAAAATTGCTGTATTATCGTGTATTTCTCCAAAAAATAATTTCATTAGATATGGTATTTGGCAACAGATTTTGCTGTGTTTTCAGTAAATATTTCTCGGTCGTATTTTAATGATCCTACCATTGCTATCATAGCAGCATTATCTGTTGTGTAAGCAAATTTAGGAATAAAAGTTTTCCAACCAAATGTCGTTTCACCATCTTTTAATCGTTGACGAATTTCCGAATTTGCCGAAACTCCACCTGCAATTGCAATTTGATTAATTCCTGTTTCTTCAGTTGCTTTTTTTACTTTTTCCATCAAAATATTAACAATAGTATGTTGAATTGAAGCACACAAATCATCTATGTTTTCTTCGATAAAATTTGGATTAACTTTAACTTCTTTTTGAATGAAATATAAAACTGATGTTTTGAATCCACTAAAACTAAAATTTAAACCATCAACTTTAGGCTTCGCAAATTTAAATTTTTTAGGATCTCCTATTTTCGATTTTTGATCAATTATTGGTCCAGCAGGATAAGGTAAATTTAGAATTTTACCAGCTTTGTCAAAGGCTTCACCAGCGGCATCATCTATTGTTTCTCCTAAAATTTCCATGTCAAAATAATCGTTTATTTTAACAATTTGTGTATGTCCTCCACTAACGGTTAGACATAAAAAAGGAAAAGTTGGTTTTTCATCGTTGGCGTCTTCTATAAAATTTGCCAAGATATGTGCTTGCATGTGATTTACCTCAATCAAAGGAATATTCAAAGATTGGCTGAAAGATTTTGCAAAACTTCCGCCAACCAAAAGAGATCCCATCAATCCTGGACCACGTGTATACGCAATTGCTTTTAGATTTTCTTTGGTAATATTTGCCTGTTTTAGGGCTTGATCTACTACGGGAACAATATTTTGTTGATGTGCTCTCGATGCTAATTCTGGGACTACGCCACCATATAACTCGTGAATTTTTTGGCTTGCTACAACATTAGAAATGATTGCATTTTCGCAAATGATCGCAGCGCCTGTATCATCACAAGAAGACTCTATGGCTAAAATGTAGTTTTTAACGCTCATAATTCCTTGTAGAATAAAATTTATAACTTATTTTTACACTGCAAATATCGTAAATTTATATCATTGAAAATAGTCAGACGAATAGGAAGAGTTATATTGCCTTTGTTAATACTTGTTTTAACGCTTGTTTTAACATTAGCAATTGCAATTCAAATACCTGCTATTCAGACCAAAATAGCTCATTTCGCCTTAGAGAAATTAAATAAATCGTTGAACACAAAAATGAATGTCAAATCTGTTGATATTGATTTTTTTGGGCGTATACATTTGTATGGCGTAACGATAAAAGATGATCATAATTATGATTTCTTAAAAGCTAAAGACCTGCAAACGACTATTAATGTATGGACTTTACTGCCGGGAATAAAAAAAGATCACATTGATTTGAGTGAAGTAAAATTAGTACAACCCGAAATTCGTGTGATTACGTATAAAAATGATTCGGTAAGTAATTTTGTGAAATTTGTAAATGGTTTTAGTTCTGATAAACCAAAAGATCCTAAAAAAATATTTAAACTTGATGGTGATTTTTTGATAGAAGATGGTAAAGTTTCTATTGTTAATCAAAATTCAGGAAATGTTTGGTTAGATGCAAAACAAGTAAATATTGGCGTAAGTAAATTTAGATTAGTTGATTCTGATATTACAGGAAAATTAGAAAATTTTTGTTTTGTAGCCGAACGAAATAAAGAAACATATACCGTTCAGAATTTTACTGGAGATGTACATTATTCAAAAAAAGAAATAAGAGTAGGAAATTTAAATCTTAGAACAAATACGTCTGTACTTAATGGTAATCTTTTACTAAGTTACAATCAACCAGCAGACATGTCCGATTTTAATAATAAGGTAAATTGGGATGTTTTCTTTGATCGTGGCTCAACTATTAATTTTAAAGAAATTAGATATTTTACACCTTTATTTGATAAAAATTCTTCAGTAGACGTTTATGGAAAGGCGAAAGGAACACTAAATAATTTGACTTTTACTGATTTTGAATTAAAAGGTAAAGATAATTATGTTGGTGCATCACGTTTGCAATTACAAGATATGATGAATGGATCTAAGCTGCGATTTTCTACTAAAAATGCAAAAATCAATACATCTTATCAAAAAGTAACGAATCTTTTACCAACTTTTGTTTCAAAAAGAATTCCAGCCATGTTATCTCGTTTCGGAAATATGAATTATCGTGGAGATGTTTTACTAAACCCAACTGATATTAATATTAACGGTTATGCGGTAACAGCTTTGGGCGATGCGGATATAAGAGCACAATTACGCAATTATAAAACGCCAAAATCGATGATTTACAAAGGAACTTTAGATGCGAAAAATCTTAATTTAAGACAAATTACACAAGTTAAAGATTTAGGTTTTGTAAGTGGTAAATTACGCTTTGATGGAAAAGGAACTGATCTGAAAGCAATTAATTTAGATGTAGATGGAACTTTGCGTTATATGGATTTGATGGGGAAACGTTATCAAAATATAACAGTAGATGGTTTGGTTAAAAACTCTCAGTTCAACGGTTTATTTGATATCAAAGATCCAAATTTGAATGCAAGTTTGAAAGGTAAAATTAATTTTAGTGGAAAGCCTTATGATTTTGATTTCACATCAAATATCAGAAATATAAATCTAGATTTTCTTGGTTTAACAAAGAATTTAGGAGCAGTAGTTCGTGGTGATGTTGTAGGTGATTTTAGACTGACTAATATTAACGATTTTAATGGAAATATAGATGTGAAAAATCTTTATTTCAGATCTAAAAAAGATACATTAGAATTAAGTCATTTTAATTTAAATTCTCAGATAAATGGAACGAATAAAATAATAACTGTAGATGTGCCAGATTATATGCGAGCGACTTTAGATGGCCGTTTTAATGTAACCGAGATAGCAAATGTTGTTAACAATTCGTTGGTTAATTTAGTGCCATCTTTCCGTCATAAAAAAGTTTCACCAAATCAGTCTTTTGCGTTTGAGGTTTATGTGCAACAAAATTTATTAAAATACATAGATTCGTCTATTCAAATAGAGCCAGAGACAAGGATCAAAGGATTTATAGATGGAAATAAAAATCAATTAGAAGCAAATTTAGATACGCCAGGAATAAAATATGCTGGTATACAGTTATTTCAATCAAAAGTTAATCTAAACACAATTGCAGAAGTGCCAACGCTTAATGCAAAAATAGATAGCTTAAAAGTAAGTGGAGTTACTTTAAATGCTCTAAACATCAATTCAATACCGAAAAATGATACATTAATTGTTGCAACAGATTTTAATATAGGGAAGAAAAATCCAGTATTATTTAATCTAAATCTGTTTCATACGGTTCAAAATAATAATGATTTAATTTTTGGATTTTCACCATCTACAATCAAAATTGATTCAACAAAATGGACAATTAATCATTTGAATGATGCGAATTCTAATCGAATGATTTTTAATCGTATCAATAATACATTACAGGTAGAAGATTTTTCATTAGAATCTGAAGAACAGTTTCTTAAAATTAGTGGTTTATATAAAGACAAGGAAGATTATAATTTTAATGCAGATTTTAACGATCTTCATTTAGAAAAAATAATTCCAAAAACGGTGTTAAATAATCTGAAACTTGTAGGTGTTGCAAACGGAAAAGTAAATATTGTTCGTACAAAAGAAAAATTAGAACCAACGTTAGAAGCTAAAATTGATAGCTTAGGATTAAATGATTTTCAACTTGGTAATTTAACCTTAAACGGAGGTTATAATGTTGCTGATAAGAAATTTAATTTCGATGCAAGTTTACAAAAAGAACAGATACAATCGCTTGTTGCATACGGAAATATAGAAAATAAACCAACAGGGCCAGAGTTGAATGTTGATGCAAACTTAGATGATTTTCATATCGACTTTTTAGAAGGTTTCTTGAAAACAGTTTTTTCTAATATGCGTGGAACTTTATCTGGAGATGTTCACATCGATGGACCAGTAGATTTACCAAATCTTAACGGAACATTGGTTGCAAAAGATCTCGGATTGAAGGTGAATTTTCTTGGAACAGATTATTTATTTGAAGGTGAAAATGATTTGTTTGTAACCAAAAAAGGTAGCGGGCAAGGAGTTATTATGTTAAATGATATTAGTTTTAAGGATACAGCTCATAATACAAAAGGAAAAGTAGATGGCGCAATACTTTTCAGAAATTTAAGCAAATGGGGACTCAACTTACAATTTGATACAGATAATTTATTGGTTATGAATACAAGTATTCGCGATAATGAATTATTTTATGGAAAAATATTTGCAAAAGGTGATGTATCTATGTTTGGACCAGTAGAAGAATTAGATATTTCTGGAGATGCAACAGTTGTAGGAAATTCTGAATTAACAATTAATACAGGAAGTACAACTATTGAAGCCGAAAATAATTTGGTTCGTTTTGTTCCTGATCTTAAAAAGAAAGGAGGAAATGGAAAAGACAATGTGCGTGCTCCAAAAGGAATGACGGTTGATGTTAACATAAATGCTTATCCAAATGCTATGGTTAACCTAATTTTTGATGCTGCTACTAATGATAAAGCATCAGCTAGAGGAACAGCCGAAAATCTTCGTTTTTTCTTAAACAATACAGGATTAAGTTTAACAGGTGTATATAATATAGAAAGCGGAACATACGAGTTTAGGCAAATACCAGTTTTACCAAAAGATTTTAAAATCAAAAAAGGATCATCTGTACAATTTGCAGGTAATCCATTAGATGCAACAATCAATATTGCAGCAGAATATCAACGTTCTGTATCCAATGTCGGCGATTATTTAGGAATTGGTTTCTCACAAATTTATGATGCAATTTTGTCAATTAATATTTCCGAAACACTAAAAAAACCAATTATAGACTTTGGTTTATCTATACCAAATGCAGGCTCGGATATAAATTCGCAATTGCAATCCAAATTTCGTGCAAACACCGAAGAACAAATGTTGCAATTTAGTTACATTCTCTTAACAGGTAAATTTGGAGATGCCTCTGCCGTACAATCAGGTGTAACCAGTACAGCAGCAGATATCGGTCTTTCTACAATTGCAGGCATGTTATCTTCAATTGCAAGCGATGTCGACATACAAATGGAATATGTTGGTGGTAGCGAACAATCACTTACAAACGATAAAATTAGAACATCTGTTACTTATCAAATCAATAATCGTTTAAGTGTAAAAGGTTCGTACGGAATTGCCGTTACAAATAATAGAAATGTACAAGAATCGTTTGATGGGAATTTTGATGTAACCTATGATGTGTCAAGAGTAAATAACGGATCGCTATTATTAAAAGCTTTTACGAAACCAACAACATTTGGCTTACTTCAAGGAATGAATAATAATTTGAATCAAAGCTTTGGTGTTGGAATTATGTACAATAAGAACTTTGATACATTCAGAGGATTTTTAGGATTAGAAGAACGCCAAAATAAATCAAAAAATAAAATATCAGAAATAAAACAAATCTCATCAGATTCTATTCCTACATATAAATTACCAAAAGTAGAAGAAAGACGTATAGATTCTATTCGACAAAATTTGAAAGATTCTACAAAGGTTTCTTATCAAAAAACAGACGTTGCAAAGCCAAAAAAAGACCGTAGAGGATTGGTGAGAATCAGATAAATAAAAAAGAGTTTATTGTGGTTAGACAATAAACTCGCGCAAACAAACAAAAGTGATTAGTTCTTTCTTTTTTGAACTATTATTACAACAAAAGTAAAATATTAAATAAATCATTAAAAAATATTTTGATGTTTGTTTGTATTATTTATATTTTTGCTAAAAATTAATTAGATTTTTTATTAAAATAATAATAATAGTCAAAAACTAAGAAAATGAATTACATAATTGATGATGTTGATAAGAAAATTTTGATGTATTTGATTGACAATACAAGAATGCCATTTACAGAAATAGCAAAAAAAATGAATGTTTCTGCAGGAACAATTCATGTACGTGTCAAGAAATTAGAGGAGGCGGGAATCATCAAAGGAACAACACTGATCACAGATTACGATAAAATGGGGTATCAGTTTGTTGCTTATGTAGGATTATTGTTAACGAAGACAAATAAAACTCAAAAAGTTATCGACGAATTGTACAAAATACCAAATGTAACAGTTGTACACGTGGTTTCGGGGAAATATAACATCTTCTGTAAAATTCGTGCAAGAGATACTTCTGATGCAAAAGAAGTAATCTATAAAATCGACCAAATTGATGACGTTTTAAGAACAGAATCTATGATTTCGTTAGAAGAATCATTTAATGATAAAAACAGATTGATGCATTCAATCTTTCACTGAACTTAAATTACGAATTTAATCATTCCACAAAATGACAGACGAAGAAAAAGCAAAATATTTTCAGGTCGCTCTGTGTTCAAGTCTCGTGCTTTTCGGGTTTGATGGAGAGGATCTGAAAATACTGGTTTATAAAAAATTAAACGATCCTTTTAAAGGAGCATTAGTCTTACCTGGTAAATATATTGCGCCAACCGTAAGTAACGATCAAGCAATTCACGAATTGTTAATCGAAAAAATTGCTTACGATGAACATCAAACATATATAGAACAATTAAAAGCTTTTACAAAAGTTTTTAGAAACCCTTTAGGGCGTGTTGTTAATGTTGCGTATTATGCCTTGGTAAAATTAACGCCACAAATACAAGAAAAAGTAAAGTCGCAAGGAGGCGAATGGTATGCTTACGATAGAGTACCAGATTTAGCTTTTGATCATAATGAAATTGTTCAATACGCAAAAGAACGCGTAAAGCGTCGTGTAAAACGTCGCCCAGTTGGATTTAATTTATTAGGAGACGAATTTACAATTGCTCAATTGCAAAGTTTATACGAAAAAGCATTGAATAGAGAATTGGATAAACGAAATTTTAGAAAGAAAATTTTTAACTCTAATTTAATTATCGAAACAGGAAATACAACAGATCCAAAGCAACATCGTAAAGTCTCAAAACTATACCGTTTTGATGAAGAAAAATACGAAAAATTAAGCTTAAAAGGATACGATTTCCTTTTCTAAAAGAAAGAAGTTATGACAGATCAAATCAATACAAAAAGCGATAAAGAAAGAGAAGATATTTTTGATTCAGACGTTTTAATGTCAGATAACACGAAATCTGAAAAAATAAAACATCACGGAAACAATAAATCATTCTTGTTCAAATCAATGATTTTTATAATGATCTTTTTGATTTTGAGTATTCTTTACAGAGGTTACGAATTATTTGTTACCAACGATTATTTGTTTCGACAAATAATGAATGATGACGCTCCAGCAATGCCAAAATGGTATCCAATAGCAACAATTGTATTTGGATTACTAGCATTAATTGGTATTTTTATGGTAAATGCATACAAAAAAGCAGGCGTTTATTTAGTTGTGTCAACATTGTTTATTTCTGCAGCAATGCAACCAGAATTTATGGCAGATGGAACACTTTTTACAATGTTTGCATTGTTTGTGTTTATCGGTTATGGTTTAGCAATTATTTATCCATATTGGTATAAATTCAAGTAATTATAATTATTTATTTAAATACAAAAATGGTTTCGATATTCGAAACCATTTTTTTTATTCACAATTTGAAAAAGATTACACGTCAAACCTATTCAACTTGAATATTTTAAGAGTAAAAAATTCTCAAATTAACAAAAATAGTCACTAAACAAAGCGAATATGAGAATTTAACGGTTATATTTGTAAGGTGTGGAAAAAATGTAAATAAAGTACAAGATGGATTGTATTTCGGTATTTGATATGCTAAAAATCGGCGTAGGACCTTCAAGTTCGCATACTTTGGGACCTTGGCGCGCTGCAGAAGCTTTTCTAAAAGAATTAGAAACAGCTTCTATTTTTGATAAAATCTCGCGTATACGTGTAGATTTATATGGCTCTTTATCTTTGACAGGTAAAGGACATGCAACAGACTATGCGGTGATGTTGGGATTGAGTGGAGCAGATCCAGAATATGTTCCAATTGATGATATTTCATCAATTATCAATACAATTAGTGAAACAAATCAATTAAATTTTGGGAATAAATTTTTAGTAAATTTTTCTCCAAAAAGTGACATTGTTTTTAATCGTGAATTTCTACCATTTCATGCAAATGGTCTAACTTTTACAGCTTATTTTGAGTCAGAAGAATTTTCTTCAACTTTCTATTCGATAGGAGGAGGTTTCTTTACAAAAGAAGATGATCAATCTTGTTCATCAGATGTTAGCTGTACTTTTCCGTTTTTGTTTAATACATCAACAGAATTATTAGCATTCTGCGACAAAGAGAATAAGTCTATTTCTGAAATCATGTTCGAAAATGAGAAAACAATACGAACAGAACAAGAAATTAGCCATGAATTAAAACGTATTTGGGATACAATGCTAGAATGTATGTACATTGGTTGTCATACAGAAGGTACATTACCAGGAGGATTGAATGTTAAACGACGTGCATTTGAAATGCATAATAACTTAATAGGTTCTACTCCTTATACAACACCACAAGAATGGATTACTACAATTCGTAAAACAAAAGTATACTTTCGACAAATTCTAAAATGGGTAAGTTGCTTCGCTCTTGCTGTAAATGAAGTTAACGCTTCTTTAGGTAGAGTTGTAACAGCTCCTACAAATGGGAGTGCTGGTGTAATACCTGCAGTTTTGATGTATTATCTTGTCATAGAAAATCACAAAGGAGGTCAAAAAGAAATCGAACAATTTTTAACAACTGCTGGCGTAATTGGTTCTATATTTAAAAAAGGAGCAACAATTTCAGCAGCAATGGGAGGTTGTCAAGCAGAAATTGGCGTTTCATCTGCAATGGCAGCAGCAGCTTTGTGTGAGTTGATGGGTGGTTCACCTGCTCAAGTTACAATAGCAGCGGAAATAGCAATGGAACATCATTTAGGTTTAACATGCGATCCAATTGGTGGTTTGGTACAAATTCCTTGTATAGAGCGTAATGCAATGGGCGCAATAAAAGCTATAAATGCAGCAGAATTGGCATTAGATACAGATCCATTAACTGTAAAAGTACCTTTAGATAAAGTTGTAAATACGATGTGGGAAACTGCAAAAGATATGAATAATAAATACAAAGAAACTTCGGAAGGAGGTCTGGCAGTTGCAGTTAATATTGCAGACTGTTAGTAAAGTATTTATATTCAATATAATAAATAATTAATATGTGTTTTGTAAGGATTATGAGAATGTGTTGTGTATTTCAAAAATAATCCTTACATTTGCACAGCCTTTTAGAATTAAGGTACGGATGTTAAAGAATATTCATTTAGGGATTTTTTAGGCTGCTCAGCCATTTAATTTTATTCTTTCATATCTGTTGGTTATAATAATTTAAAAATAAAACCGTGGTATGAAACATTAAATGAATTTCATTATCTCGGTATCGTTATCTAACATGATTACATTCAAAGAATTAGGACTTCAAGAAGAAATCCTAACTGCAATTGAGAAAATGGGATTCGTTACCCCATCTCCAATCCAAGAAAAAGCTATTCCTCAAATCCTTTCATCTGATCAAGATGTTATTGCATTGGCGCAAACAGGAACAGGAAAAACAGCTGCATTTGGGCTTCCAATCATAAACAATTTATCAACAGATTCTCAATCTGTACAAGCAATTATTTTATGTCCAACTCGTGAGTTGTGTTTACAAATTGCAAAAGAATTAGAAGCTTTTTCAGTAGATAAGCGTGGAGTGCGCGTACAAGCAGTTTACGGTGGTGCTGACATCGTAAAACAAATTAGAGGATTAAAAGATAATCCACAAATCGTTGTAGGAACACCAGGTCGTACAATGGACTTAATTAAACGTAAAGCATTAAAAATTAATGACATTACGTGGACAGTTTTAGATGAAGCTGATGAGATGTTAAACATGGGATTCCGTGATGAAATCGATTCAATTTTAGAAACTACTCCAGAAGAAAAACAAACATTATTATTCTCAGCTACAATGCCTTCTGAGGTTCGTCGTATAGCTTCAGAATATATGCACAACCCAGTAGAAATCGCTGTAAGTAAAGTAAATACTGCATCTAAAAACATCGAACATCACGTTTATTTAGTGCGTTCATCAGATCGTTATTTAGCTTTAAAGCGTTTAGCTGATTATTATCCAAATATTTATGGTATCGTTTTCTGTAGAACACGTCGCGAAGCGAAAGATGTTGCAGATAAATTGATGCAAGATGGTTATAATGCAGATGCATTACATGGAGATTTATCACAATCACAACGTGATCACGTGATGGATAAATTCCGTAACCAAAACATTCAAATCTTAGTTGCAACAGATGTTGCTGCACGTGGAATTGATGTTAACGAATTAACTCACGTTATTAATTATAATTTACCAGATGATCCAGAAGTTTATGTACACCGTTCAGGACGTACAGGACGTGCAGGAAACAAAGGTATATCTATCATTATTTCAGGAGGACGTGAAGCACGTAAAGTTAGAGATTTAGAAAAATTAATTGCTTCTAAAATCGAACCTAGAAATGTGCCAACAGGTGAAGAAATTTGCGAAAAACGTTTAATTTCTTTAATCGAAAAAATCGAAAATATCGAAGTTGATGAAGAATTAATTGAGCCATACATGGCTACAGTTAACGAAAAATTAGCAGATATTGATCGTGATGCATTATTAAAACGTTTCTTAACTGTTGAGTTTAATTCTTTCTTAGAATATTACAAAAACACAAAAGATATTACACCAGAAGGTGATCGTGGAGATAGAGGTGAAAGAGGAGAGCGTAACAGCCGTCGTGGTGGTCGTGATTTCTCTCGTTTCTTTATCAATATTGGTCAAAAACATAACTTACGTGTACCTAACTTAATTGGTTTAATTAACGAACAAACTCGTAATCGTAACATCGAAATCGGAAAAATTGAAATTTTACGTAATTTCTCTTTCTTCGAAGTTGATACACAATTCGAATCGTTAGTTTTAGAAACTTTCAAAGACGCTCAACGTGATGGTGTTGATTTAGATGTACAAATTTCTAAACCAGAGCCAGGACGTGGTGGAGATCGCGGAGGTAGCCGTGGTGGAAACCGTGGAGGTGGAGACCGTGGTGGAAGAGGTTTCAACAACCGTCGTGAAGGAGATCGTGAAAGAAGCGGAGGTTACCGTGGTGGAGATCGTGACAATCGCGGTGGAGACCGTGATAACAGAGGCGGAGGAGATCGTGGTGGTTACCGTGGTGGAGATCGTGACAATCGTGGTGGAGACCGTGATAGTAGAGGTGGAGATCGTGGTGGTTACCGCGGAGGAGATCGTGAAAATCGTGGTGGAGACCGTAATAGAACGGGAAATACAAGAAGAGGTAGAGATTAATAATCTTTCAATAATAAATACTAAAAAGGGCAATTTTATTAAAATTGCCCTTTTTTTATTTTCAAAAATGTAGTTATTTGAATAATTTCTCTATATTTATTTAAAACCACAAATAAATGAGTGTACAAGAATTATTTAATACAATTCGATTTGCGATAGAATCTGAAGATTATACAAAATTAAATGAGATTAAAATCTTTAAACCTGAAAAATTTAATTGGGTTAGAGATATTTTTGAACCTCATAATGTAGTTAAACTTGGTCATCAAAAAGGATTAATTTGGAAATATAATCAACAAAAAGAAGAGTACACTTTTAATGATTTATCAAATAAATACAATCAATTTCTCAATTATTTACGTAATAATGGAATCGAAACTGGAGATAAAATGTTTTCTCAAGTTCCATTATTACCAATTACATGGATTGGCTATTTAGCTGCAATAAAAGGAGGTTTAGTTATAATACCAGCGGCTACAACTTTAGATGCGCGTGATTTAGCATTTCGTTTTGAATCTACTTTTCCAGAAATTGCTTTAGCAGATCCAGAAAATGCAGCTAAAATAGATGAAGCAGAAGCAAAATTTGAACAAAAAATCAAAATAAAACTTATTTCAGAAGGAAATCGGGAAGGTTGGATAAATATTAATGATTTGTGGAAAGAATCTACAGAAGCTGAAGCGGCTGATACAAATTCTGATGATGACTTATTTTATTTCTTTACTTCTGGAACTACAGGAATGCCGAAAATCGTTGTACATACCCATTATACCTATCCTATAGGTGGTTTTACGACTTCTTCTTGGGTTGGAATGAAACCTGGGGATTTGCATTATAATATTTCACAACCAGGTTGGGCAAAGTTTTTTTGGAGTAGTTTTTTTGCTCCTTGGAATATGGGGGCGACAATTTTGGGTTATCATACAGATAAATTTAATCCAAAAGAACAGTTACAAACGATTCAAGATTTGGGTGTAACAACTTTTTGCGCGCCACCAACAGCTTTGCGTGTATTGATTTTGGAAGATTTAAAACAATATAATTTTAAACTTCGCCAATGTGTTGCGGCTGGAGAACCATTAAATCCAGAAATTATTGATGTTTGGAAAGAAGGTACAAGAATTTTAATCAGAGATGGTTATGGACAGTCAGAATCTACTGCAATGATTGCGAATTTGCCTAATCAGAAATTGAAATATGGTTCGATGGGAAAACCATTGTTCTTATACAATATTGTAATTGCCGATGATGATGGAAATATAGTTCCTGATTGTGAAGAAGGTAATATTTGTGTTGTGCATGATGAAAATACGATCGATGGAATTTTTAAAACTTATTTGATTCAGAAAGATAAAATGGCAAAGGTTTTCAAACACGGATTGTATTATACGGGTGATAAAGCCTACAAAGATGAAGAAGGTTATGTGTGGTTTGTTGGGCGAGATGATGATGTAATAAAAGCGTCAGATTTTCGTGTTGGACCTTTTGAGGTGGAAAGTGTTTTGTTGGAACATGATGCAATTATAGAAGCCGCAGTTGTTGCAAGTCCGCATGATTTGAGAAGTAATGCAGTAAAAGCATTTGTTATTTTAGCACCTGGACATGAGGCTTCAGAAACCTTAGCTTTAGAAATTTTTCGTTTTACAGAAAATCATTTAGCACGTTACAAAATTCCTCGTATTATTCAGTTTGTAGAAACTTTACCAAAAACAATTTCCGGAAAAATTCGTCGTGTAGAATTGCGAAATCAAGAAGCTGTAGATAAGAAAAATAAAGAAAAAATAATGAACGAATATTTTCATGAGAAGTATTAATCCGTTAAATAGATCGTATAAAAAAGAGGTTGTTTGAAACTAAGAACGAACCTTAAATATTTATTATGGCATGTAGAAGAATTGTTTACATTTCGACAAGCTCAATGTGACAAGATATTTTTCTGATTAAAAATATTTTAGGATATAAAAAAACCACTTCTTATGAAGTGGTTTTTCATGTATTTTATAATTTTTCTTCGATGTATTCCTGTATTTTACTTGTAATTATAGGAACAGCAATCATAATCAATCCAGCAATAACAATTTTTGTTACGCCTTTCATTGGATATTTTTCTGATGCTTTATCTCCAACCCAATTCAATGCATTTTCCACTTTAGATGAAGTGAAATTTGTATCAGACTTCAAATTTGACACAATACTTACAGCTTTATTTACAAAAGAATTTTCATGTTTACTTTCAGAAACCTTCATTTGTAACTTTAGTTTACGCTTTGCAATTCGCAAATCGTCTAAATTTTTTATTGCTGATAATTCTTGTTTATTCTTCATCTTCGTCGTCTTCATCGTCATCTTGGTTAGACATTGCTTCCATTGCGTTTGCTATTGCAATATTAGTTAAAAGTAATTTAAGTTTCTTTCTAAACAATAGACAAAAAACCATTACAAGAAAATAAATTCCAGTTACAATCAAAAATCCTAAGCCAGTATTGTCAAAATAACTTCCTAATATAAATCCTAAAGCTAAACTTCCTAATAATAATAGAAATAGACCAAAAACCGCAATTATTAAAATATAAATTCCACCAGCAAGCATGTTGCTCAAAGAATCTACCAAGTCATATTTTGCCAGCGTTATTCTATTATTGATATAGACTTTTAGTTCATTAAACATAAAAAAGAATTATTTAAAACAAATTTAGGGATAATAATTTATTAACTAATAATTTTAGAAAATTAAACTCCTACGTTTTCTTGGAATTCGTCTTTTAAATCTTCTTTTGTTTGGTTTGCTTTAGATTTTAAATCTTTACCAGCTTCTTTTGCTTTTGCAACAAATCCATCTTTTTGTTCAGCTAATTTTGCTTTTACTTCTTCTAATTTAGCTTCTAATTCTTTTTTAGATTTTTTTGCTTTTTCAGAAAAATCATTTGCATATTTATCTAAATCTTTCTTGTATTTATCAGCTTCTTTTTTTAATTTTTTTCTTGTATCAGCTCCAGATTCTGGTGCATATAATAATCCTACTACTGCTCCGATTGCTGTTCCGATTGCTAAACCTGCTAATAATTTAGTTGCATTATTTAATTTACTCATAATAAAGTTTTTTTTGAGATTAAACGTATTTATATTTACATCAATAAATTTACAAAAACAATACCAAAGAATACATTTCTAATTTAAAAAAACAGAATAAATGTTAATATTATCAGAAAAATCTCAAAATATGCCAGCTTCTCCAATCAGAAAGTTGGTGCCATACGCTGATGCAGCAAAAAAAAGAGGAACTAAAGTTTATCACTTAAATATTGGTCAACCAGAT
>NZ_JAVXKG010000030.1:3704-42826 GCF_036647415.1 Algoriella sp. | reverse complement strand
AAAAAGAAAACATGTCTATAATGTTTTCAAGGGAGAGATGAATAAGATTCTTCGAAAGGCTCAGAAGGACAAAGACAAAATTCTTTTCACTAAAAGGAAAATCGTTCTTTATATATAAGGATATGAAATACGAAAAAGAATACAACCCTATAATCCTCTCAAGGGGGTAATTCGTGATGAGATGCTGAAATGAATTCAGAAGGACATCTATTATATATAATAAAAAATATCTTTCATTTTGCCTTGATGCAAAACGAAACAAAAAATCAAGACCTCAATAAATAGACTAAAACAGCATTCATTTTCGCTAAAAGATTTAAAACGCTAATCGCTAAATGTTTTTTAACGCTACAATTTATCTCGTTTCTTAACGTCAATTATTGAAAGGTCTGTTTAAAATTCGATAATTAAAAGGAAATTCTTCTTTATATATTAAGGATATAGAATCCTGAAAAGAATACACCCCTACAATCCCCTCAAGAGGGTAATTCGTGATGAGATGCTGAAATAAACTCAACAGGACATAATATTTATATGTAATAAGAAAACAAAAGATTCTTCGACAGGCTCAGAAGGACATCTTTATATATAAGGAGATGGAATACTAAAAAGAATACATCCCTATGATTTCCTCAAGGGGAGAATTTGTATGATAATATTATACGTTTAAAGATTCTTCGACGGGCTCAGAATGACAGAATGGATGTTGTTTTCACGGAAAGGAAAATCATTCTTTATATTAATGATATGGAATACTGAAAAGAATAAACCTCTATAATCCCATCGAGGAATAAAATTCGTGTGGTAAAATATTACTCTAAGTTTAAAAGTTCTTCGACAAGCTAAGAAGGACAGAAAGGATGTATAATATATAATAGACAAAAAAAAGCTCGAAAATGGTTTTCGAGCTTGGGGTTATTTTATAGAGAAGATTTAGTTTTCTTCTTTTTTATCTGTTTTATTAAGATCTGTATTCCAGATTTTAATTTTATCTGCTTTGTTTAAGCCTGATTTCACTTGGACATTAACTCCATCTGTGATTCCTAATGTAATATACTTTTTCTCGTATTTCGCGTCTTGACCTGTTCCAGATTTTAATAGTTCTACATAGGGTTTTGAATTTTCATCATAACGAACATGCGCCGATTTAATCAATAATACATTTTTAGCTTCTTGCGTTACAACTTCAGCGTTTGCAGAATAACCTGCACGAATAAAATTATCTGAATCTAACTGAACTGGTGCTTTTATCTCGAACTGCACTACTCCATTGCTTGCTACACCTTGTGGAGAAATAAAATCTAGGATTGCAATAAATGTTTTATTTGGAATTGCACCTATAGAAACATTGATTTTCATTCCTTCTTTTAATTTTCCTACTTCGGCTTCGTCAACTTTTCCTTCAAAAATCATCTTCTTTACATCTGCCATCGTTGCAATTGTTGTTCCTGTAGAGAAGTTATTAATCTCTTGAACCATATTACCAACTTCTACTGGAATATCTAAAATCATCCCCGAAGTTGTAGCTAAAATACGTGTTGTTGCAAAAGCTTCTAAACCTGGCGCTACACCGGTTTGTGCAACTTTATAATCATTTTGTGCTGCTTTCAATTGCTGTTGAGCAGATTTATAGGTTGCATTTGCGTTATCATAATCAGCTTTTGGCAATACACCTTGATTGTACAGCGTACTTGTACGATTAAAATTACGTTGTTCTTGATCTACTGTAATTTTTGCAGCGTTAATTGCTTGTTGTGCTGCATTTAATGATTGTACATTTGGCACAACTTTTAATTCGACAATTAATTGTCCTTTTTCTACATATTGTCCTTCGGAAACGTTAATTGATTTTATTACACCCGAAATATTTGGTTTAATTTCAATGGTTTCTAAAGGTTTAACTTCTCCCGTAGCAACAGCTTTTACCTCAACATTTCCCATAAAAGGCGATGTTGTTTCGTAAGTTTCGTTTGTTTGACTATTCTTTTTACCGAAGTAAAATATGATTCCAATAACAGCCGCTATAAAAACAACAATTAATAAAATTTTTAGAACTTTTTTCATTCTATTTGTATTAGTTAAGTTTTAGTTATTCTTCTCTAAGTGCATCAATAGGTTTTATTTGAATGGCACGTTGTGCGGGAATCAATCCTGCTAAAGTTGCCATAACTACCATTATTATCAAAGCTGAAAATAAGGTAAATAAATCAATAGATGCGTTATATAAAGGTATATTTTTATTTCCTGGAATAATAATTTCATTTAAAACCATTAAAAGTAATCCTGCAAAAACAATTCCGCCCAAACCTGCAATTAAAGTAAGTACGACAGATTCTAATAATATTTGTCCTCGAATTTGTGCTGGAACAGCACCCAAGGCACGTCGAATTCCAAATTCTTTTGTACGCTCGGAAACTGTAATCAATAAGATACTTGCAATCGCAATTACACCAGAAAACAATGTCATTGCTCCTACTACAACCGCCAAGAATTGCATTCCTTTTACAAATTTCATTATTTTACCTAGCATTTCACCAAGATTAAATCCGCCAATTGCTTGATCGTCATCTGGCGCAATATTTTTGAGCTGTTTGATGTATACTTTTAATTGTTTTTCGAAATCAGAAATATTGTATTGATTTGGTAAACTCAAACATAAATATTGTATAACTTCTCCCTGATTATAAACCTTTTGGAATGTTGTAAAGGGAATAAAAACTTGATCTTTACTTTCTACAGGTGATGAAGGAGAATCATAAACACCTACAATTGTGTAATAACTATCACTAATACGGATTTCTTTACCAAGTGGATGCGGATTGCTTCCAAAATATTGCTCAGCAACTTCAATACCAATCACACAAACTTTTGTTTCGTTTTTTATATCATCTTCATTAATAAAACGTCCTTGTATAATGTCTTTTCCAAACATTCGGTTTTGATCTGGATAATCGCCATTAACGGTATAAAAATTATATTTTGATCCGTATGCTATAATCGAACTTGGCTTAGAATTTCGTGGAGCCATCAAAGATATTTGAGGAAAACGTGCTTTTATCTGTCGAACATCGCTCATCTTTAGTTCTATTGTACGTCCTTTCTGAAATCCTTCGTAAGGTATAGATGTTGTTTCTCCCCAAACAAAAAGTGAATTAGTTGCTGCGTCTGCCAAATTACGATCGAATCCATTTTGTAAACCACGCGTTACACCTAATAAAAGCACAAACAAAAACATTCCCCAAGCCACGCCAATCATCGTTAAAATAGTACGCAACTTATTTTTACGAATAGCGGAGTAAACTTCGCTCCAAGCATCTGGGTCAACTATAAATTTTATAATGTTCATTATTCGTCTCTTAAAGCATCAATAGGTTTTATTCGGGCTGCATTTAGTGCAGGTATAAATCCAGAAACTGTACCGGCTACAAATAATATGATGCAAGCCATAATTAATGAATTGGTTTCTACTCCTGGGTTATAAATAAAATATTCTTCTAAACTATCGCCAATATTTTCGACAACTAATGCTGCTAATGCAATACCAACTGCGCCAAAAATAATGGTAATAAGAATTGATTCTTGTAAAATAAGACTCAAAACACTCCATGGTGTTGCGCCCAAAGCCTTTCTAATTCCTATTTCTTTTGTACGTTCTTTTACCGTAAATACCATAATATTACCAATACTTACAATTCCAGCTATCAAACTTCCTCCTCCAATTATGAAAACAATAATTGTTAAAATCAAGAAAAATTGATTCGTATCTTCCATTGCTTCGGCAGCATTTCGCACGCGTAATCCTCCATAATCTTCAGGTGAAACATTATGTCTACCTTTCATATTAACATCTATTGCGTCAGCTAATTTTGAAATATCTGGTAAACTCATTCCATCTTTTGGTGTAATAATAATGGAAGAAACTTTGTCTGTTGCATAAACTGTTCGGAATGTTGTAAATGGTGCATACAATGCTCTATCTGCATTATCACCACCATCTGCACTCTCAAAAACACCTACAATTTGATACATACTTTTACCAACTTGTAAGTATTTACCAATTGCAATTTGATTTGGAAAAAAATCTTGCGCTACCAATCGTCCTACAACAATAGATTTTGCTTGATTATCCATATCTTTATTATTAATAAATCGTCCCAAAGAGATTTCTTCATTAATCATACTTTCATATTCTGGATATACTCCAGTGATTGAATAGCTTCCTGAATTTGAATTATTTCTAATTGTATCTGATTTTGCAATTGTCGCAATCACATATTTTATTTGATCTGGAAAACTATTTTTGATAAAGTTATAATCTTTTACATCCAAATCTATTGTTCGTCCTTGCTTAAATCCCTTATAAGGTTCGGTTGTTGTACCACCACTGACAGAAATATTAAGTGAATTTGATTTGAAAAACTGTTTCTGAAAACCATTTTGCAAGCCATTTCCTAATCCATACAATGTAATAAATACAAAAAGTGCCAAAGCAATCGTCAATCCCGAAAGCGATGTTCTTAATTTATTACTCGAAATGGACGACCAAATTTCTCGCCAACGATCTACATCAAACATATTTTTAATTATTTAGCACGTAGATTAAACTCTTACTTGTTCCACTTTTTCATCGCTTACGATAACACCATCTTTTAGACGAATAATTCTTTTGCACATATTCGCAATATCATCTTCATGCGTTACCATTACAATTGTTTTACCTTCATCATTTATTTCTTGAATCAGATGCATTACTTCTTGCGATGTCGTTGTATCCAATGCTCCCGTAGGTTCATCAGCCAACAACAATTTTGGTTTTGCAGCCAAAGCGCGCGCAATTGCAACACGTTGTTTTTGACCTCCAGAAAGTTCATTCGGCATGTGAGAAGCCCAAGGCTCCAGTCCTACTCTTTCCAAATAACTTAATGCTATTTTATTACGATCAGATCGTTTTACTTTTTGATAATAAAGAGGAAGTGCAACATTTTCTAACACATTCTTAAAACCAATCAAATTATATGATTGAAAGATAAATCCTAAGAATTTGTTCCGATAATTTGCAGCTTTTGTTTCGTTTAATTTTTCAATTCTAACTGTATCCAGCTCATAAATTCCTGTATCATGCTCATCTAACATTCCGATGATATTCAGCAAAGTAGATTTTCCTGAACCCGACGAACCCATAATCGCAACAAACTCTCCTTCTGCAATTTCCAGGTTAATGCCTTTCAATACATGGAGTTTGTTTTTTCCCATTATGTATGATTTGTTCAAATCTCGGATTGATATCATAGGTTGTTAAATTTGAATAAAGATAATAGATAAGTCTATATTTTAAACAAAAAGTTACAATCAACCTTAAAGAAATATAAATTAATAAGCTATTTGAAGAAATTACATCGGATCTACATCTACATCAATACGAACCGAGCGAAAAGCCGCAATTGTATTTAATTGATCTATTTTGGCTTGTATTAATTCTTTTACTTTTTGGGGAGATTGTTTTGGAAGAATTTTTATCATCACATCTGTAATATATAAATTATTAATTCGTCCAATTGATGGCGCTTCTGGCCCTAAAAGACAACGCGATTCGAAACTTGCTTTTAATAAAACAACCAATTGTTCTGCTGTTTTATCTAAACGTTCTTTATTCTTATGTTTAAATCTAAGTTTTATTAATCTCGAAAATGGTGGATACAAAAACTCTTTGCGCTCGTACAAAATATCTTTCATTGTTGGCGCATAACTATATGTTGTTACATTTTGCAAAATTTGATGTTCGGGCTGAAAAGATTGAATAAAAACTTTCCCCTGCTCTTGACGACGACCAGCGCGACCAGAAACTTGTGTAAGTAACTGAAATGCTTTTTCGTGCGCTCTAAAATCTGGAAAATTCAATAACGAATCTGCTCTAATTACACCAACAAAATTTACATTACCAAAATCAAAACCTTTTGTAATCATTTGTGTACCAATCAAAATATCAATTTCTTTGTTCTCAAAATCTTCTATTAATTTTTCGTACGCAAATTTCCCTCGCATAGAATCCACATCCATTCTTCGGACTTTTGCATTTGGAAAAATTGCTTGAACTTGATGTTCTATTTGCTCAGTTCCCAAACCTTTTGTATTCAATTCATGCGAACCACAACTTGGACAACGAATCGGTTTTGCTTGCGCATAACCACAATAGTGACATTTTAGTTGATTAGAGAATTTATGATAGGTTAAACTTACATCACAATTTGGACATTCGGGCGTATGACCACACGTATTACATTCCATAATTGGCGCATATCCACGACGATTCTGAAACAAAATAACTTGTTTTTTCTCTTTTAACTGCTCCACAATTTCATCGCGAAGTCTATGCGAAATATCTTCTGTAATTTCTTTTTCTTTTTGTGCTTTCTTTAAATCAACAATTTCAATTTCTGGTAATTTTATATTTCCGAAACGTTTATTTAATTCAACATAACCGTATTTTTTTTGAATTGCATTGTAATAACTTTCCGCAGATGGCGTCGCCGAACCCAACAAAACTTTTGCATTCATCATTCCTCCAAGCAACATCGCCATATCGCGCGCATGGAAAAAAGGTTTTACATCCATTTGCTTATAAGACGACTCGTGTTCTTCGTCTACGATAATCATTCCTAAATTATCAAATGGAAGATACAAAGCCGTTCGCGGACCAATAATGATATCAAAATCACCATTCAAGGTTTTTTGCCACAATTCTACACGCTCATTTTGATTAAATTTTGAATGATAAACACCAACTTTATCTCCAAAATGTTTTTTAATACGATGAACAATTTGCGTTGTTACCGAAATTTCTGGCAACAGATACAGTACTTTATTTCCTTTCGCAATAACTTGTTCCATCAATTTCAAATAAATTTCTGTTTTCCCACTAGATGTTACGCCGTGTAAAAGAACAGTTGTTTTATCTATAAATTGAGTTTTTATTTGTGTTAAAGCTTCGTTTTGTTTTAGGGTTAATTCAGAAATATCAGAAATTTCTTCTTCTTTACCTTCTACACGAGAAGTCTGAAATTGATAGATTTCTACAGCTCCTTTTTCTGCCAAAGATTTCAACACTGCATTTGTAGCGCCTTGTTTTACAAAATCTGCTACTTTCAGAGGTTTTCCTTGCAATTGAGTTTCTAAAGTAATCAATTGCAATAATGTTTCGCGCTGTTTTGGTGCTTTGTTTAATTGATTTAAAATCTCGATAAATGCCGCTTCATTTCCCTTTAAATCAGGACTAATTTTGACATAATTATCAATTTTAGGTGTATATTTTTCACTTAGTTTTTCATCTAACTGAATAATTCCTTTATCTATTAATAATTTAAGTGTCGGAATCGCAGATTTTTCATCCACAACAAGGGCTGCTTCTTCTACAGAAATAATTTGACGCAATTTTAAGGCTTCAAAAACCAAAAATTCGTAATCATTTAATTCATCTATTGCTGAAAATTCTGCATTGATTAATCGGACAAATGTTTGAGATTCTAATTTTAAAGCAGATGGAAATGCATTGCGAAAAACATCGCCAAGCGAACACATATAGTAATTTGACATCCATTCCCAAAATTTAATTTGAGTTTGTGTAACCAAAGGTTCATCATCCAAAAATGCATGAATTGCTTTTGTTTTATATAATTCTGGCTTATTTTGATGAATAGAATGTACAACACCTGTGTATAATTTTTGCGTTCCGAACGGAACCGCAACACGTTGCCCAACCTTAATTTGCTGTAAATCTTCCTCATACAAATGATATGTAAAAGTACCGTCTAAAGAAAGTGGTAAAATAATTTCAGCAAAATAAGTTGTATTCATTTTCTTGTAATCTGATGGCAAGTTAAGAAAAGTTTTTAACTAAAATAACGCTTCAAAGTGTGATAAATGATATTCAATTTATAAATGAAAAATAATTTATATACTAAGATTTAATCGTATCTTGAGATATAGTTAACACAAATAATAATGAATAAAATTTTACCATTAATTTTAGTAGGTACATTAAGTATTTCTAATTTCAGTAACGCACAAGATATTAAAATTGATCAAGAAAAAATCAAAAAAGAAGCTGTAGATAATAGTTGTGAATGTTTTCATAAAATAGATCATTCTAAATTATTAAATAGAAAAGAATTATATGATAAAATTAAAACTTGTATCGATGAACAAATTTTCACTTTTCAGATGAGTGATAAAATAAATACAATTCCTATTAATACTGATAAAACTAAAGAAAAAAAAGAAATAATTATTAATATTGATACTAACGAAACAGGTCCAGAATACTTAAAGTACTATCGTATAATAGAAAGTGAACTTTTTGAAAATTGCACGGATTTTAGACAAATTATTTCTTCAAGTGAAATTGGATTAGAAAACGAGATTCCTTCTGAAAATAAAAAAGCATTAAACTATTACAACAAAGGAATTGAAGCGGTAAAGAAAAATGACTCAAAAAGTGCAATTGATTTGTTTTCAAAAGCAGTAAAAGAAGACCCTAAATTTTATTATGCATGGGATAATTTAGGAATTAATTATCGTCGATTAGAACAATATGATGAAGCAATTAATGCCTATCAAAAATCTTTACAAATCAATCCATATGGCACAATGCCTTTACAAAATATTGCGGTTGCCTATATTCATCAAAAAAATTACAATAAAGCATTAGATGCATATCAGAAATTTGCAGATATCTATCCAGATAATCCTGAAACTTTTTATGGAATAGGACATTTATATATTGCTAATTTACAGAATTATGAAAAAGGATTAGATTATATGTGTAAGGCTTACAATAAATATATTGAGAACAATTCTCCATATCGTTCTGATGCAGAAACTATGATTGGCTTAGCTTTTAAAGAAATGAAAGCTAAAAATCAAGAATCATTATTCTATAAAATATTAGAAAACAATAATATAAAAATTGGAAAATAATAAAAAACTCTTTCATTTCTGAAAGAGTTTTTTATTACGTATTACCTGTTGTGTATTTTGATAATTTCAGCAATTAAACCGTCAATTCGAGTGAAATTCTGTAAGAATTTTGTATCGAGAATAAGCTTTTAGAAGATAAAATTCTATTTTCGATACAATTTTTATTCATATCATTTCTAAAAATCACTCGAATTGACGAATTATAATTCAAAATGCACAACGGGTTACGTATTATATAAAAATCTATTTATTTCGATTTTTTACGACGTTCTAATTCTTTTTCGATCAGCATTAATTCGCGACCAGTTTGTCCTGCAACAGATGTATTTTCTTGTGCACGACGAATTAAATAAGGCATCACTTCTTTGATTGGTCCGTAAGGTAAATATTTTGCAATATTATATCCTAAATGAGCCAAATTAAATGAAATATTATCACTCATTCCGAATAATTGACCAAACCAAAAATTAGGATTTCCTTTCTCTATTCCGTTTTCATTCATTAATTTGATTAACAATTCGCAGCTTTCTTCATTATGTGAACCTGCAAATAAACCAAAACGCTCGTGGTGTGCAGCAATAAATTCTATCGCTAAATTATAATCTTTGTCCGAAGACTCTTTATTTGGTTGAATTGGCGATGGATAACCTTCTGCTTGTGCACGTGCACGCTCTTTTTCCATGTATGCGCCACGTACAATTTTGAAACCTAAATGGTAACCTTCTCGTTCTGCTTTTGTATACATTTCTTTCAAATACGCTAAACGATCATGACGATACATTTGCAATGTATTCCAAATTACAGCACGTTTAGTATTATATTTTACCATCATTTCGTCTGTCAAATCATCAGCAGATTCTTGCATCCAAGTTTCTTCTGCATCAATCATAATATTTACATCTAAATCGTAACCTTTTTTACAAACGGCTTCGAAACGTTGACGTACATTTTTCCAAGATGTTTCCTCTTCTGCTGTTAAAGTTTGTTTTTTTCCTACTTTCTCAAACAACTCTATTCGACCAAAAGCTGTTGGCTTAAACACTACAAATGGAATTGATGGATTTGCTTTTGCTAAATCTACCAAATGTAACATTACATCGCGAACTTCATCAAATTGCTTTTCCTCAGTCAAACCTTCTATCGAATAATCTAATATAGAACTTACGTGATATTTATACAATTCCTTTGCAACAACAACTGCTTGCTCGGCAGTTTCTCCTCCTACAAATTGTTTGTAAATTGTTTCTCGTATAATAGGTTTTACAAATGGTAAATCTACCATAAAAGGTAAATTAAACATTTTTACGCCTAATTTAGTTAATGCGGAGCTTCCGATTAATTTGTATAAATAATATGCTTTCTTTAAATCTTTATCAGATTTAGATTCGAAAGCAAACTGAGTATTGTCGAATAATGACATGTGAGTGAATTTATTTTTTGTGTTACAAACGCTACAAATTTAAGACTAAAAGCTTATTAAACGAAAAAAACCTACAAGAATTTCTTGTAGGTTTTTAATATATTGCGATGCAATAATAGAATTTAAATTAAACTTAAAAAGTATAATTCGTGGTTTTCTATTATTATCCTCTTTTTGCGTATTTTGTTTTAAATTTATCGATACGACCTGCTGTATCAACTAATTTAGTTTTTCCTGTGTAAAAAGGGTGAGATGTAGAAGAAATCTCCATTTTGATTAATGGGAACTCTACTCCGTCAACTACTAATGTATCTTTTGTATCAGCACAAGACTTAGTAATAAAAACTTCTTCGTTAGACATATCTTTAAATGCTACTAAACGATAATTTGTTGGGTGGATATCTTTTTTCATTTTTTTAAAATCTTCTTTGTTAACTTTAATGGTGTGCAAAGATAATATTATTTGAGAATGTTACAATAGTTTTTTATAAAAATTATTGTTCTAAATAACACGTTAAATAAATCTAATTTTGAGTGTAATGGACTTCTAAAAATTAAATTTACATTTCTTATACACGATTTTCGAGTGCAAATATAATCAATTTAGTAATTTGCACAAATATTTAAACAACTATTTAAGCAAATTCTATTCATCGAATAACAATCTTTTATCTTGCTTGTATAAACAATAAAATGATTCTTTTTTAGTTTACTTTAGTATAATGAATCATTATTTTATGAATGTAAAAACATTTATCGTTGGATTAGGAATGGCCTCATTAATTGGTTTTCAGTCGTGTCGAGAAGATTTTGACTACGATCCGATTTCATCCGATTTAAATTATAGCAAAGATACCGTTTCTGTTGATACTGTATATAATTTCTCAAAATCAGAAACTTACGTTTTGAAAGTATATAATCCGGATAATGACGATCGTGTTATTCCAAAAATATATTTAACACGTGGTGAATCTTCATTTTTTAAGATTAATGTAGATGGAAAACCTGGTTCTACTTTTGAGAATGTTCCGATTCGCAAAAAAGATAGTTTATTTATTTTTGTAGAAGTTAATGCAAAAGATGCGCCTATTAATCCGTTATATGATGACGAAATTAATTTTGAAACAACAAGTTCTACAAAGAAAATTAAATTATTATCTTGGATAGAAAAAGCAAAAATTCATACAAAAAATGCGACTATTTCTTCTGAAAATTGGAATGTAAATGAAGCGCAAGTAATTGATGGAAATTTGACAGTTACAAATGATTTAACTATTTCGAAAGGTGCAAAAGTTTATTTCAAGAAAGGTGCAAGTTTAACAATTGCAAATAATGCAAAACTAACCATAAACGGTGTATTAAACGAAGAAGTTAAGTTTCGTTCGGCTCGCCATGACAATAAATATGACTCGATTCCTGATCAATGGAACAAGATAGAGTTATCGCCAAATAGTACATCAAAAATTAATTATGCAAAAATTATTGGAGCTGACACTGGTTTACATGTTAATAATGCTAAATTAGAAATTAGTAATACCAAAATTGTAAACAATCAATCGTATGGTATTTTAGCTACAAATGCACAAATAACAGGATATAACTTGGTAATGAATAACAGTAATTTGGCTAGTTTAGCAATTGAATTAGGTGGTAGTTACGAATTTTATCAATCTACGTTTGCAAATTATTTTAATTTTTCGACATCTGCTGGTCCTGCTTATTCTTTATATTTAAGTAATTTAGATAACAATAAAAATACAACAGCTCTAACAAAAGCGACTTTCGGAAATTGTATTTTTTATAACGAACGTACACCAAATGCAGTTGTTTTTGATAAAAATGATGCTGTACAATTCAATTATTTATTTGACACTAATATTATTCATAACGCAGATACATCAAAATTGAATGTAACAACTGCAACTGGTTTCTTGAATAATATTACGCTAGATCCTTTATTTGAGAATACAAGTTACGATGCAAATAAACTTTGGGTAAAAGAAAAATCACCCGCTAAAAAAGCAGGAAAATTAAGTTTTGCTCAACAATTTCCATTAGACTATAACGGAAATCAACGTGGAACAACACCTACAATTGGTGCTTTTCAATAAAAATTTAAATACAAGATTTAACAAAAGGTGCGAAATATTTCGCACCTTTTTTTGTGAAATTTATTTTATGAGATAAATCTCTTCTTAATTTTTAATCTTATACTTTTTATGTAAATCATTTATCACAACCTTTGGTTCGTAAACAGTTTGGTATTTTATTGGTCTATTTTTCTTAAAATATTGAACTTTTAACCACGTATCATTATTGTCTAATTTTGTATAACTATTACTTTTTTCTAACACTTGATCGTTTACTGTGCTTAAGATTGCAAAATAATCAAAACCATTTTTTTGTCCTAATTCTGCAGCTCTCAATAAAGCGTAATCATACGTTCTGTCTTTTTTATTGTATTCGTTTCCATCAAAACTAACAATATATGTATCGTTGTTTACTTTTTCTTCTGTGTATCCACCAGTACCATTGTCTTTCTGATAAGTTACAGCTTTACTGTTATTACAACTTGCTAAGACAAAAAGAAAAGCTGTTGCGAATACTAATTTCAATGCTTTTTTCATACTTCTATAATTTGATTGAAAACACATTAACAAAAGTTATACCTCAACGTATTATAATTCTATATTTCTAAATATTTTCTTAAAAATAAATCTTCTAATCAAATTAATTCAACCTAAAATCTGATCTATTAAGCTATTTATCAATGCATTTATAATCAAATAAAGCGTTCTTGTTTAACAATGTATTAACATAAAGTTTCTAACAAAAATCATTTAAGTTTTAATGCTTTATCAGATAAACTCGCCTATTTTTGTAAATCAATTTTTAGTAATGAGTAAAATAGAAAAATATTTATTTTCTACCAGAACCATGACCGTTTTGCTGTTTATTTATGCAATCGCGATGGGTTACGCCACTTTCATAGAAAATGACTACGATACAGCGACTGCAAAAGCTGTCGTTTACGAGGCATTGTGGTTTGAGGTATTAATGGTTTGGTTGATTGTTCTCTTTTTAATGAACATCAAACGTTACCGCTTATGGTCAAAAGAAAAACTGCCTTTGATGGTTTTTCACTTAGCTTTTTTGTTTATTTTTATTGGAGGTGGAATTACACGTTACATTAGTTTTGAAGGCGAAATGCCAATTCCAGAAGGAGGAACAAGTAACGAAATTACATCGTACAAATCTTATTTCAAAATGATGGTTGACGACGGAACGCAACGTTTGGCGTACGACAATCATCAATATAACATGACTTATTTTGACAGAAAAGATAGTACAAAAAGTTTGTTTTACAGACAATTTGAAGGAGAATATCAGTTCAAAAATAAAGTAATCAAATTAAAAACATTTGATTTTGTACCACACGCTTTAGACACAGTTGTAAGAAGAAAAGACGGAATTAATGTTTTAGAAATTGTAACTGTTGGTCAAAATGGACGTAATTCTGTTTTCATTAGAAATGGAGAAATAAAAAGTATAAATGGAACTTTAGTTTCATACAACAGACCACAAGATGGCGCTGTGCAAATTACTGGAGAAGGCGAAAATTTAGTTATAAAATCACCTTTTGAAGGAGAATTTGTACAAATGGCCGGACAACAAGTTGGACAGATTACTGATATGCAAAAATTGCAAGAAGGTGCTGGTAAAGTACAATTTAATGTTCCTGCTCCATTAAAACTTCGTTCTTTATATACGATTAACGGTGCGCAGTTTGTAGTTCCGAATCCTGCTTTCAAAGGAGAAGTTTTATATCGTCAAGGTTCTAAATTTAAAGCTGAAGAAAAAAATCTTCCTGGCGCAATTAAAGCAGAAATTATTATAGGTGACAAGCGCGATACAGTAACAATAGTTGGTGGTAAAGGCGTTTCTAACTATTCAGCAGATGTACAAATTGATGGAATGAATATCTCATTAGGATATGGATCTAAAATGGAAAAAGTTCCGTTTAGTATTCGTCTTGATGATTTTATTTTAGACCGTTATCCTGGTTCTACAAATCCATCTTCTTTCGAGTCTAACATTACCGTTATTGATGAAGGAAAAGAAACTAAACATCATATTTATATGAACAATGTTATGGATTATAAAGGTTATCGTTTCTTTCAATCAAGTTATTTTCCGACAGAAGACGGAACAATTTTATCTGTAAATCAGGATTGGTGGGGAACTAATATTACATATTTAGGATATTTTATGTTATTTGGAGGTATGTTTGTTTCATTGTTCTGGAAAGGAACACGATTTTTACAATTAAACTCTTTATTAAAAGGTTTACACAAAAAGAAATTAAACGTTCTTATTCCATTATTTTTACTTTCTGGATTAGCTTTTGCTCAAAATCCTACAACAACAGATGGAGGAAAATCTGGTCATCAAAAAATACAGACAACAACAGAAAAAGGAAATGTACATTCGTCAGAACATATTGCTAATTTTTCTACAAAAATGGCTGATGGTGATGAATTAGCTAAGAATGTAAAAATTCCGGACGAGCACGCAGAAAAATTTGGACATTTATTGATTCAAGATATCGAAGGTCGTATAAAACCAATCAATACACAATCATTAGAAATTCTTAGAAAAGTTTATAAAAAAGATAAATTTCATGGTTTATCTGCTGATAAATGGTTTATTTCTTTGCAATTAGATCCTGCATATTGGGTAAATGCGCCGATGATTGAAGTTGGTGAAAAAGGAGGAGATCGATTAAAGAAAATAACAAATGCAAACGAAGATGGTTACACTTCTTTAATGAATTTGATTGATCCAAAAACAACACGTTTCAAATTAGATAAAGCATATAACGAAGCATTTTCAAGAAAACCTTCGGAGCGATCAAAATTTGATGAAGAAGTAATAAAAGTTACAGAGCGTTTCAATATTTTAGATCAAACAGCAAAAGGTTATCAATTAAAAATAATTCCAGTTCAGAATGATCCATCAGAACGTTGGACATCTTGGATTTATCAAACACAAGAAAATCCTGTCGAAATTGATACAATGGCGTTAGGAATGGTAAGTGTTTATTTCAATATGGTTTCTAAAGGAATAGAAAATGGAGATTGGACGCCTGCAGATAACGCAGTAGATTACATTGATAAATACCAACACAAATGGGGTAAAAATGTTGTGCCGTCGCCTACAAAAGTTGAAATTGAGGTTTTATACAACAAATTCAATGTTTTCTTTTATATAATGATTGCATACTGTACGGTTGGAGGAGTTTTAATGATTCTATCATTTATTCAATTGTTTTCAGAGAGTAAAATCTTACATCGAATTATTAATGTTTGTTTAGGATTATTAGTCGTTATATTCATAATTCAGGCAGCTGGTCTTGGAGTTCGTTGGTATTTAACAGGACATGCACCATGGTCAAACGGTTACGAAGCTATTGTATTTATATCATGGATTAGTGTATTAGCTGGTTTATTATTATACAAAAACCGAAACGCATTTATTCCGACAACAGGAGCTATGGTTGCTGTAATTATGATGGGATTTGCACACGGAGGTTCTATGTTAGATCCACAAATTACACCATTGGTACCAGTTCTTAAATCATATTGGTTGATTGTTCACGTAGCAATTATTGTATCATCATACGGTTTCTTTGGTTTGAGTGCTATTTTAGGTGTTTTCTCATTAATTATTATGATGATTAAACCCAATAAAAAGATTGAAATTTCGTTAAAAGAAATGACATACGTTTCGGAAATGTCGCTAACAATTGGTATTTATTTATTAGCTGTTGGTACATTCTTAGGAGGTATGTGGGCAAACGAATCTTGGGGACGTTACTGGTCTTGGGATCCAAAAGAAACTTGGGCATTTGTCTCAGTTATTGTTTATGCAGTTGTTTTACACATGCGTTTGGTTCCAGGATTAAGAGGTAAATTCGCCTTTAACGTTGCTGCAATGTGGGCAATTTGGACAGTAGTAATGACTTATTTTGGAGTTAATTATTACTTATCAGGATTACACTCTTACGCGGCTGGAGATCCAATTCCAATTCCATTTTGGGTTCCTGCAACAGCAGTTGCGATGTTGATGTTAAGCGTTGCTGCTTGGTATTTACAACATAAGGTTTACCATGTAAAAGATAAAGCAGAATAATAAAATTTTAAATATAGAAAAAGCTCCAAACATTGTTTGGAGCTTTTTTTAGTCCTATTTATTTTGAATAGATTGATTAATCCTATTTATATTTTCTATTAAAACTACAAACCATCATCGTTGTGAAGCATATTATATTCATCAATTAACTTGTTGTATATTTTGATTAAAGATTCGTCTATTCGAGTTGTTTTTAGTAACAACGTGAATATAAATTGTATTGAGAATAGAATTTTACTCGAACTGACTTTTTTTTGATAAAATTATCAAAGTGCATAACGAATTAATAGAATTAAAATATTAATCATAAAAAAAAGCAACTCCATTACAGAGTTGCCTTTTCTTGAAAAATATTTAAAAAGAATTATTCTTATTTAAAATCAGCGTCAGAAACATTTTTGTTTACTTCTACCGAAGATATTGTTACTTTCATGGTCTGTGGTCCCATTTCTGTTGTTACTTCTGTGGGAATTAAAATACCGTCAAAAGATTTGTACATTTTATTTGTCGTTGTTACAACAAATTCTCCTTGAGGAGTTTTCATTTTTTGCTCAGACTTCATTAATAATCCAGTTTTCACATCATAATAATCTGTACGAGAAATATCAGAAGCTACAACTTTATAATAATCGACTCCATTTTCAGAGAAAATCCCGTCAACTTTTGCTGTCTTATAACCTTCTGACAATGGTACAAATAAAGAATTTGTTTTAACTAAAGGAGCTGTAATCTCTGCAGGTAAATCCATTTTTTGACCAGCTTGATTAGCATAACCTTTTTGACCATCAAAAACTTGTTTAATTGTCATTCCCATAATTGTAAATTCTGTCACTGTTTTATTTGGTACAGCAGATTTAGCGATATAATCTCCACTCTGCCCCATTGTTTCGATTTTACCTTTTTGGAAAAGTGTTTTAACCGCTTTTACTTTATCAGTACCACCAATTGCTTTCAAATAATTATCTGTAATCTGAGCAACTGTAACAGTTGTTGTTTTGGCCTCGGCAGCTGGTTTTTCTGTTTTATTACCATAAGAATCGAAATACGTTACAGGATAACCTAATTTCTCTAATCCTGGAGCAATTTCTGTGGCTTTACCTGTTACAATAATTTTTGCTTGCTCTGGACGGAAATATTTTTTAGAAACACGTAAAACATCATCCACTGTAACTGCATTTATATTTTTGATATAATCTGCATAAAAGTTATCTGATAATTTATTTGTTTTCTTTGTTAAAGCTTGATTAGCGACAGTTTCTGGACGCTCTAAAGTCAAAATAAAGTTTCCTAAGAATTTTGCTTTCACATCTTCTAAAGCTTGTTTGTCAATTTTAGTTAATGTCATTCCTTTTATCTCTTTCAATGTCTCAACAACTGCAGAATCCGTAACCTCATTACGTACTGTTGCATTTGTAGAAAAACGTCCAATATAACGAGAATCAGAAACACCTCCACGTGCACCGTATGTCCAACCATGTGCTTCGCGAAGATTCATATTTAATTTTGAATTGAAGTCTCCTCCTAAAATTGTAGATGCAACTTGCGCAGCATAAAAATCAGGATCATTTTTCGTTAAATTAACTGGATAAGCCACTGTTACAACAGATTGTACAGCATTTGGCATATTTACAATATCTAACTCTGTTTTAGTAACTTCTGTAATTTTAGGAAATGCAGCAATGTTTAATTTTCCAGTTTCCCAGTTATTAAAATTCTTTTCTGCTAATTTCTTCACATCACTTGTCGAAATATTTCCAACAACAATTAAATAAGCATTATTTGGTTTGTAATATGTATTGTAATAATTTTTTACATCATCTAATGTTATTTTCTCAATTTGAGCAGGTGTATCATATTCTGAGAATGGATTATTTTGACCATAAACAAGAAGATTTGTAACACGAGAAGCTGCAGCTTCTACCGATTTTTCATTCGTTTTTAAACCTTCGATGTAACGTTTCTTTACGGCATCAAATTCTTTTTCTGTAAAATTTGGGTTTAAAGCTCCATCAGCCATATAACCAAAAATCTCGTTAAAGTATTTTGTTAAAGAACTTGCATTTGCACCTTCTTCCCAAAAGTTAACACTTGCTCCTAAAAACTCGATACGTTTATTAAAATCATCTTTTGATTTTGTTTTTGTACCTGTTCCTAACATTTCACTTAATAAAGATTCTGCACCTTTTTTAGTTCCTAAAGCGAATGGTGGATTATCTATTGTTAAAGTTGCAGAAACACGTGGTAATTTGTGATTTTCGACAACAATTACTGTTAATCCATTTTTTAATTTAAATTCGTTCGATTTTCCAATGTTAACCGTTGGCGCTGGACCAGATTTTGGCATAGGAATCGTAACTTGAGCTTGTATGCTAACTGCCATAAATGCGATGGCAAGCGATAATATCTTTGTTTTCATAATTCAGTCGTTTTTATTTTGCTGCTTTTTTAGATTCTGGTAAATAATTGACAATTACACGTTGGTTTTTGTTTAAATACTTTTTAGCAACGTTGCGAATATCTTCTCTCGAAACTGATTGATAGATTTTTAACTCTTCGTTGATATTATTTGTATTTCCTCCCAACATATAAGCATCTGCCAAAGCATGCGCTATATTTTGAACGCCCGATTTTGAAGCAACAAAATCATTTTCGATTGTATTTAAGATTTTTTGGTAATCTTCTTCTGAAATTAAATCTGTTTGTACTTTCTCTATATCTTGTTGTAAATCATTCTCTAATTTATCTAACGGAACATCACCTTGTGGTAAAACACCAATAGAATAAATTCCGTAGTCTTCCATTTGACGATTAAAAGCAAAAATTTGTAATGCTTCTTTTTTCTCGTCTACATATTTTTTATACAAAACAGAACTTTTACCTCCTGTTAAATAATTTGATAACATTTCTAACGCATACGCATCTTTAGATTTATTATCTGCCGTACGATAATTAATTGCCAATAATGGAACCTGAATATTTGAATCATATTCTGTTGCACGAATTTCTTTTGTAATAGGATCTTCTTTTACAACCGTTTTTACAACATCTTTACCTTTTGGTATAACACCAAAATATTTCTCAATTAATTTCTTCGCTTCATCTGTTCTAAAATCTCCTGCAACTACTAAAACTGCATTATTTGGAACATAAAATGTTTGACTAAAGTGTTTAAAATCTGCTAATTTAGCATTACTTAAATCCTCAAATGATCCAATAACACTCCAACGATAAGGATGTTTTTTGAAAACATGTGGATTGATTGCTTCACCATAAGAGAATCTACCATAAGGCTGATTATCTAAACGAGATCTTTTTTCTTCCTTTACAACCTCTTTTTGTGTATCTACACCTATTTGATTGATAACAGGCTGACGTAAACGATCAGATTCCATCCACAATCCTAATTCTAAATTATTTGATGGAAAAGTTTCGTAATAATAAGTACGATCTGTTGTTGTATTGGCATTGTTAGATCCTCCATGAGAAGAAACTATCTTAAACCATTCTCCACGTTTGATATTTTCTGTTCCCTCGAACAATAGATGTTCAAAAAAGTGAGCGAAACCAGTTTTCCCAACTTGTTCATCTTTCGACCCAACATGATACATAACACCAGTTGTAACCACAGGAGCCGAATTATCTTGATGAAGGATTACATGTAATCCGTTTGGTAAAGTATACTCATCAAATTTTATTTGCTGACCAAATAACGCTGATCCTGCAAATAATAGAGACATAAAAAGTTTCTTCATTTAGTAGTTTTTATAGTTAACCATTTTTTAGTATGTAACATTAGTAGCAGATAAGATCAAATTGTTACACCAACTTTGCAAAATAATTTAAAACAATCAGTAATAATAATTCGTCTATTGATTTAGTAGGCATTTCCTTTAATATACATCATTATTTGAGAATATTTCAATAGGTAATGTTTTACTTTTTAGTATAGATTTGTAAAAATCGAGTGAATAATGGATATTATCGAATTTTTTGGCTTTGTAGGTGCTTTTTTCATTGGTCTTATTATGGGGATCCTTGGAGGTGGTGGCTCTATTTTAGCCGTTCCAATTCTTGCTTATATCTTCCATTACGACGAAAAAATTGCAACTGCTTATTCACTTTGTATAGTAGGTTCTACTGGTTTGATTGGAGGAATAAGACAAGCTGCAAAAAAAATGGTAGATTGGAAAGTTGTATTACAATTTGGTTTACCAGCCGTTATCGGAATTACATTGGTCAGAGCATTTCTTATTCCTGCATTACCAACAACTTTATTTCACATTGGTACATTTTATGTAACTCGTAGAATGGCAATGTTTGGTCTTTTTGCATTTTTGATGGTTTTTGCAGCAATCTCTATGCTAAAAGGTAAAAAAGAAGAAAGTCAAACTCCTTTTGATAACAAAAAACTGAATCCAATTTTAATTATTCAAGGTTTTTTAATTGGTGGTTTAACAGGTATGGTTGGTGCTGGTGGTGGATTCTTAATTGTTCCTGCATTAATGATGGTTGCAAAATTAGACATGAAAAAAGCCTCAGCAACATCTTTGGTTATCATTGCAACTAATTCGTTAATTGGTTTTTTAATTGGCGATGCTTTGCATCTAAAAATTGATTGGAATTTTTTAAGTGTTTTTATCGGAATTTCGATGGTCGGAATTTTAGTCGGAACATTTATCAATAAATATTTACCCGTTCAGTTTCTTAAAAAGAGTTTTGCTCTTTTCATCATCTTAATGGCTATTTTTATGTTTATAGAAGAATTTATAATTCAATAATTTATGGATATTAACGCAGATTTCTGGAATGATAAATACACAAACAATGAAACGGGTTGGGATTTAAAATCCCCTTCTACTCCATTGAAAGAATATATTGATCAACTCGAAAATAAAGATATTAAAATCTTGATTCCTGGTTGCGGAAATGCTTACGAAGCAGAATATTTAGCAGAACAAGGTTTTACGGCAATTACATTGGTTGATATTTCGAAGGTTGTTGTAGAAATAATCAAAGAAAAATTTAAGAATAATCCGAATGTAAAAGTTATTCATCAAGATTTTTTTGAATTTGATGGACAATTTGATTTGATCTTAGAACAAACTTTTTTCTGTGCATTACCGCCTTATTTAAGACAAGATTATAGCATAAAAGTTAATCAACTTCTTACTGAAGAAGGAAAATTAGTTGGCGTAATGTTTAACCGTGATTTTGGGAATGATTTTCCTCCTTTTGGTGGAAACAAAACCGAATACGAAACTTATTTTAATGATTATTTTGATTTTAAAGTAATGGAAAAATGTTATAATTCTATTCCTCCAAGAGCTGACAACGAATTATTCATTAATCTAAAAAAGATCACAAAATAAGCAATGATATCATTCAGCTTATTGCATTAATTATCAATCTTATTTGATTTTAAATAGAAGAAAAGTATTAGAATTCATCTTTCTCAGAAAATTCTAAATTTTATTATTTGTAATTTTACACACTAAATTTATTCATATGAAAATTGAACAAATCTACACTGGTTGCCTAGCGCAAGGTGCATATTATATAGAAAGTAATGGCGAAGTTGCTATTATTGACCCGCTTAGAGAAACAAAATCATATATCGAACAAGCGACAAAAGATAATGCAAAAATTAAATATATTTTCGAGACGCATTTTCATGCAGATTTTGTTTCGGGACATGTAGATTTAGCAGAAAAAACAGGTGCTACAATTATTTATGGACCAACAGCTCAACCTGATTTTACGGCACATATCGCAACAGATGGAGAGGTTTTCAACTTAGGAAACATCACAATAACTGCTTTGCATACGCCAGGTCATACAATGGAAAGTACAACCTATTTATTGAAAGATGAAAACGGAAAAGATATTGCGATCTTTACTGGTGATACTTTATTTATAGGTGATGTAGGTCGTCCAGATTTGGCTCAAAAATTAGATTCAAATCTAACACAAGAAATGTTAGCTGGTTATTTATTTGACTCTTTGCGTACCAAAATTATGCCTTTGGCTGATGACATTACGGTATATCCCGCTCATGGCGCAGGTTCGGCTTGTGGAAAAAATATGAGTAAAGAAACTTTTGATTCTTTAGGACATCAAAAAGAAGTAAATTACGCTTTAAATCCTGCATTAACAAAAGAGGAATTTATTACTGAATTAACTTCAGGTTTGATGCCTCCTCCATTCTATTTCCCTGAAAATGTAATGATTAATAAAATGGGTGCAGAGTCTTTGGATGATGTAAAAAAACGTGCTAAAAAAGCATTAACTCCAGACGAATTTGTACAAGTTGCAGATGAAACTGGCGCTTTAATTTTAGATGTTCGTGATCCACAAACTTTCGCAGCTGGTTTTATTCCAAACTCAATAAACATCGGAATAAAAGGACAATTTGCTCCTTGGGTTGGTACATTGATTACAGATATTAAACAAACCATTTTAATTGTTGCAGAAGATGGTGGTGAAGACGAAGCAATTACTCGTTTGGCTCGTGTTGGATATGACAATACAATTGGATTTTTGAAAGGTGGTTTTCAATCTTGGTTAGATGCTGAGAAAGACTTTGACGAAATTGTATCAGTTTCTCCAGAAGAATTTGCAGAATTAGTTGACGAAACAGAATTAAAAGTTTTGGATGTTCGTAAACCAGGTGAATTTTCTACATCTCATGTAGAAGACGCAATTACAGCGCCATTAGATTTTATTAACGAATCGATGAAACTAATTGATCCAGAAGAAACTTATTTGGTACATTGTGCTGGTGGATATCGTTCGATGATTTTTACGTCTATTTTAAGAGCGCGTGGATTTGAGAATTTGATTGATGTTGCTGGTGGATTTGGAAAAATAAAAGAAGTAGAAGGAATAAAAATTGTAGAAGGAGTTTCTCCTTGTTCATTAGATTCTAACTCATGTTCAAAATCATAAACAATTTTAAACAATAAATAACGTTATAGCCTTGATTAAGTCAAGGCTTTTTTTATCTTCGTTAACTAAATTAATTCAATGAAAAATTTAATTATAATTGTTGCCCTTTTTAGTTGTATTTCGTCCTTTTCTCAACAGAAAATACGTGGTGCAGAGTCTTTTACACTTTCTATACCAAAAGGTTTTCAGCGCGCAATTGGATTAAATGATTATGCTACAATTCAGTTCGAAAGTCTTTCTCCGAAGCCAAATTCGTACGGTTTTGTTATTTTTGAACACAAAGATGAATTAAAATTAGCCGAAGCACATCTGGATATGATCGATTATACATTAAATTCTATCGAACCATATACCGAAAAACAAGGATTCAAATACATCAAACAACCATATATTTCGTATCAAAAAGGATTTAATTATGCGTATGCAGAATTTGAAACGAATGATCCAGAATCCGGAAATATCTATTTTCTACAAACTGTTATAGAAACAAAATTTTTTATTTATCAAATTTTACAATATTGTAGTTTTGAAAATAAAGATCTCATGAAAAGCGATTTTGTAACCATTGTTAATAGTTTTAAATTAGATTAATAATATTTATATTTGACAACTAAACTAAATTTTAAATGAAAAAAATAATCTTCACTTTTGCTATCGCCTTTACAATGGCAACAACCATAAATGCTCAATCTGCATTAATTGGTGCTGAACCTTTCACAATAAATTTACCTGCTGGATTTCAACGTACAATAGGAACAAATGATTTTGCAAGTGTACAATGGGGAAATGAGGAAACTGAAACGTATGGATTTGTTATTACAGAGAATCTTGACGAATTGAAAGTAGGTGATATTTCGGATAATTTAGAATCATATTTGGACATATCTATTTCAAATTACTCAAGTAATCCACAATTTAAATCTTTTCCATCTAAATTGTATAAAAATAAAAAAGGAAAAGAAACTCTTCAGAAGCAAATTAGCTATTACAATGAAGAAATGGAATCTACGGTATATTTACAATTCAATATTTTTAAATCAAAGAATTTCATCTATCAAGTAGTCAATTTTGGAAATAATGATTTCCTTAAGAATTCTAAAGAAAGTACAGATTATATTATAAACAATATTGATCTTCCATAATAACAAAAACCTTCCTAAACTGGAAGGTTTTTATTTTTTTGCTCAATCCAAAGCGACATATACTTTGTACTTTGATTGCTATGATGTTGTAAAATTTGTCCAATAAAATTATGATTTCGATGATTCCTTAATTCTTTAAAAATCATTTCTATTTTCTCTAAAAAATTATTCTCAAATAAAATTGAATTATAATTCTCATTCAATAGTTTAACGCCATTTTTTTGAGCTTTTTTCCATTCGTTTTCATTTGTGTACAACAAAACTGCTTTGTCTACAAAAGCATCTACATCATCTGCTACAAAACCATTCCAATCCAAGTTTTCTTGCATAGCTTCCGCTCCAACAGACGTGGTTACATTTGGCGTACCAGTTTGCATGGCGTCTACAAATTTACCTTTTACACCAGCTCCAAATTGTATTGGCGCTAATAAAACTTTATAATGTGACATTGTTTTTTGTGCATCATCCGCTCTACCTTTTACAAAAAAACGATCTTTAGAATTATTTAATTGAATCACTTTTTGAGTTGGATAAGCACCATAAATATGGATTTCTGCTTTTGGAAGTTTAGTTTTAAGAATTGGCCAAATCTTAGTTTTAAGAATTTGTACGCAATTAAAATTTGGTTCGTGTATAAAATTACCAATAAACATAAAATGCTCACGAGCCTCAAATTCAGTCCAATTATTTACTTTATCATCTGTAATAGATTTTTCCAAAAAAGGAAGATAATACAACAAACTTTCATCAATATTGAATTGATTTTTCAAAATTTCAATCTCTTGTTTCGAAATCATTAATGATAAATCACAACGTAAAATAGCGGCAACTTCTCTTTTTGCTAAATCTGAAAATAATAAATCGTTATTAAATTCGATTCCTTTTTTCGAAGCATTTTGACGTGCATTTCTCAAAAAATGTAAATCTTCTGTATCCAAAATTTTCATTGTATTTGGACATTCATTTGTTAAGCGCCAACTGTATTGTTCTTCTATCATAAAACGATCAAAAAGAGCAATTTCAGGATTTAAATCTCGCACAAAATCATTAAAACTTTCATCATTCAATTTGATTTCAACTTCTTTCACATCTTTTGATTTCAAATCAAAACTAAAATCAGATTTAGAAGCCGCACACGCAAATGTAATTTCGAAATCAGCTTTTAAGAAACAATCTATTAACTGAATCATTCGCGTTCCAGCCGCAGAAGAAGTTGGTTCTGGCCAAACTTGCCCGATGATTAAAAGTTTTTTCATTTTACAAAAATAATCGTTTTAATTCTAATATTTAATCATTCAAATTCAGTGTTCAAAAAATCAATCATTCTTTAATCCTAATAATATTTCGTAATTTTGCAGTTAAGAATGCTTTACAATGCTAGGATTAAAATTACTAACAGACCCACGTTGGGCTGATATTGCTGAAAGAAATTTAGAAGAAATATTAACAGATCACGCTTGGTGTGAGCAAAAAGCCGCTACCAATGCAATTACGATGATTGCCTACAATTCTGAACATGATGAATTTGTACAAGAAATGTCTGATATTGCAATAGAGGAAATGCAACATTTCAAAATGGTGGTCGAAATCATTCAACAACGTGGTTATGTTTTAGGACGAGAACGCAAAGATGATTATGTAGGTCAATTGATGAAATTCTGTAAAAAAGACGGTTCTCGTAACATGGCTTTTGTAGATCGTTTACTTTTTGCAGCTATGATAGAAGCAAGAAGCTGCGAACGTTTTCGTACATTATCACAAAATATAAATGATGATGAATTAGCAAAATTCTATCATGAATTAATGGTTTCTGAAGCCAATCATTATACAACTTTTCTTAATTTTGCTCGCAAATTATCAACAGATGTAGATGTAGAAAAACGTTGGAAAGAATGGTTAAATTTTGAAGGAAACCTTATCCAATCTTACGGAAATAAAGAAGCAATACACGGCTAAAAAATATAAAACAAATCAGAAAGAGTTAATTCATCCAAAATCGAATTAACTCTTTTTTGTTCTTACCCTACATCAACCTTTCTATAACTATTACACCATAAATTTGTATCATCAATCAATAATTATGGAATTAGGAATAGGAATGTTTGGAGATGTTCGCATCGACCAAAAAACTGGATATATACAATCTCCTCAACAGAGGTTAACAGAAATAATAGAGGAAGTAAAACTAATGGACGAAGTTGGTTTAGATTTTTTCGGAATTGGAGAACATCATCGCAAAGATTATGCTGTTTCTTCGCCCGAAATTGTATTGGCTGCCTTGTCTACCGTTACTAAAAATATAAAATTAGGTAGCGCCGTTTCTGTTATCAGTTCTACCGATCCTGTCAAACTTTATCAAGATTTTTCTACGGTTGATAATTTATCTAATGGACGCGCAGAAATAACTGCTGGACGTGGTTCTTTTATAGAATCTTACCCACTTTTTGGTTATGATTTGAGCGAATATGAACCTTTATTTGATGAAAAACTACGTTTATTGTTACAGTTAAATCAAGAAGAAGTTATCAATTGGAGAGGAGAATATAGAATGCCAATTATCAATCAAACTATTTATCCAAAACCAGTACAACAACAACTTCCTATTTGGGTTGCCGTAGGTGGTACAAAATCGTCTGTAGTAAGAGCTGCAACGCTTGGTTTACCAATTATGATTGCTATAATTGGTGGAAATCCTGCTGATTTTAAACCATTATTTGAGATTTACAAAATGGTTTATCAAGAAAATGGACATGATATTGATAAAATGCAAATTGGTGTACACATGCATTCTTTTTTTGGAGAAAATAATGAAGAAGTTGCCGAAAAATATTTCCCAATTTATGCAGCACAAATGACACGAATCGGAGCATCAAGAGGTTGGCCAAAATACACACAACCACAATTTGATTACGGACGTTCTACAAACGGACATTTGGTTGTTGGTGATGCAAATTTAGCAGTTGATAAAATTTTACAATACAAAGAAATGTTTGGTCTTACTCGCTTCTCGGCTCATATGGACGTTGGTGCGCCAGATCATTCAGAAATTATGAAATCTATCGAAATCTTTGGAAAAGAAATTGTTCCGAAAATAAAAAATACTTCAAAATAAAATAATAACTGACAAAAGACACCTATTTATAGCGTGTCTTTTTTTATTTTTAGTGCAGAATGAAAATGTTATTGATGAGGAAATATTTGGTCGCAGCTATTGTTGTAGGAAGTTTGCAAGTGGGATTAGCACAAGAAAGTGATTTTAGAACATGGGGAATTTTAAATATCAATCAAAAAATTGATAAAGATTGGTCTTTTCAATCTGATATTCAATATCGTACTTACGAGGATTTAGATCAATTGCAACAACTGTTAATTCGCGGTGGAATTGGTTATAATTTGACCGAAAATAACAACACAATTTTGGCTGGTTACGCCTATGTTCAAAATAGAGTTCCGACTTTAGATCACGATTATTCGCACAATCACGAACATCGTTTATATCAACAATTTAATACAAAACATGCTATAAATCGTTTTAATTTGGCACATCGTTTTCGTGTTGAAGAACGATTTTTACAAAACGACACACAATTTCGTTTTCGTTATCAATTAAGTGCTACCGTGCCATTAAATAACACAAAATTAATCAACAACACATGGTATTTGAAGGCTTATGACGAATTATTTTTACAAGCTGTGAAAGATAAAACCTTTGATAGAAATCGATTAGGATTGAGCTTAGGCTATTTTATTTCGCCAACATTTAGTTTTGAAGCTGGTTATATGTTACAAAGTCAAAAAACATCACACACCAATCAATTGATGCTTGGATTAACAATAAATAATCCGATATAAATCTCTTTTTAAAATTATTGAAAGACTGAATTCAGTTCAGTTTTTTATCTAAAATATGTGATTCTGAAACGAGTTCAGAATGACTAAAAAAGAGAGAATTTCGTTTAGTATAACGAAATTCTCTCTTTTTTTAATAATAATTCTTTTTAATCTTAGTTCTAAAATATCCAATTATTTTAAATGAAAATCTATTTTAAAATCACTCAATAAAATAATACCAAGATGCATCAAACTTTCCTCGTTTTTGTTCTATTTTTAGTTTTTCTCCAATAAAACTTGAATAATATTTTCTATAATCTGTTTTTATCTTTTTTTCTCCAAATTTATTATTCCAATCTTCAATAATTAAATAATATACTTTTCTTCTTATTTTTCTCGTTTCAATTTTATTTAAAATATGAGTTTCAAAAACTTGAGGAGTAGATTTATCGTACATACAATTAACTATGATAACGGAATAAAAAGAAAATCCTTCAATTAATAGTATAATAAAAATATTATAAACTAAATGCTCTTTTTTAGAAATCAATTCTATAAAATTATTAAAATAATAAATTGTTAGAATTAATAACGCTATTATAATGGATGGAATCCATATATTACTATGATCTAACACGTTATAATCGATAAAACTTCTACCGATAATTCCAAAACAAGACAAAATAAAACCAATAGAAATTGTTGGAATATTAGGTCTGATTTCAGGTTCTATTGAGATTAAACCATGATAATATCTAACTAAAAATATACAAAAAATAGGAAAAAAAAACGAAATGTAAATTAAAACTTCCTTGAAATAAGGAGAAAGAAATGTACTCAAACCTAAAATACATCCAATAATATTAATTAATACAGCCTTTTTTTTCAACGACTTTAAATGATTAAAATTTTGTTCGATAATTACTAAATTTTTTAATTAATAAAATTCAAAAATCCGCTCTAAAAGCGGATTTTCATTTATGATAAAATATATCTTTTCCTATTAAGACTCACAAGAAGAACAAGAAACTAAATTTGCTACTAATTCTTTTGAAACAGATTGAGAACGTTGATAATATAAAGTTTTCACACCTAATTGCCATGCCTCTATCATTAATTTATTTACTTCTTTTACCGCTAATTCTGCTGGAATATTAAGATTTAATGATTGTGATTGATCGACATATTTTTGACGAATCGCTGCTTGTTGAATAATCTCTAATTGAGAAATTTCTTTGAATGTCTTGAAAACATCTTTCTCCTCTTGCGACAATTCTGCGATGTGTTGTACAGAACCACCATTCAACATAATTCCACGCCAAACATCTTCGTTATCTAAGCCTTTTTCTTGTAATAATTTTGTCAAATATTTATTCTTACGCATGAAATTACCTTTCGATAATCCTGCTTTGTAATAATTAGATGCAAATGGCTCAATTCCTGGAGATGTTTGCCCTAAAATAGCCGAAGAAGACGTAGTTGGCGCAATAGCACACGTTGTTGTATTACGACGTCCGTAACCTTTCAATACTTCTGGTTCTCCGTAAATACGTGCTAATTCTTCTGTTGCTCTATCTGCTTTTGACTGAATATGTTTGAAAATTTCTGTCGTACGCAATTTTGCCTCCATTCCTTCAAAAGGAATCATGTTGCGTTGTAAATAAGAATGCCATCCCAAAACGCCTAAACCTAATGCACGGTGACGTTTCGCAAAACGATTAGCTGAAGCCAAATAATGGTTTCCTTCCGTTTTCTCTATAAATTCCTGTAAAACAGCGTCTAAGAAGAAAATAGCTAACTTTACAGCTTCTGTATCTTTCCATTCATCATACAATTCTAAATTCATAGATGATAAACAACAAATAAAAGATTCGTCTTCTGCTGATGGTAACATAATTTCTGAACAAAGATTAGATGCATTAATTCGCATACCTAAATCCTTGTAAACCTGTGGTTTATTTTTATTTACATTATCTGAAAAGAATAAATAAGGTAAACCTTTTTCTTGACGAGATTCTAAAACTTTTGCCCAAATTTGACGTTTATCCGCATCACCATCTATCATTTCTTGCATCCAATAATCTGGTACACAAACACCATAAAATAAATTTTGAATAGAACTTCCGATAGATTTAATCTTCAAAAATTCTTCAATATCTGGATGATCGATGTCTAAATAAGCCGCAAAAGCACCACGACGAGTAGAACCTTGTGAAACAACATTCATTGCAGAGTTGAACAATTCCATAAAAGAAACCGCTCCACTACTCTTTCCGTTGTCTGTAATTGTAGCACCACGCTCACGTAATTCTCCAAAATAACCAGAAGTTCCACCACCAATTTTCGTTTGCATGATAACTTCGCCTAATTTGTGCGTAATTCCTTCTATACTATCTGGAATATGAACATTGAAACAAGAAATTGGTAAACCACGCTCTGTTCCCATATTTGCCCAAATTGGTGAAGATAAACTCATCCAACCACGCTCAATCATTTCTTTGAAAGATTCTTGCAATTCTGGTTTATATAGACGCTTTGCCGCTGCTGCAGTAATACGATCAATTGCTCCTTCTACAGTTTCACCTTTTAGCAAATAACCTCTGTTCAAAATTTGTTCAGATTCTGAATTTTTCCACCATAATTTTGGCGTTTCTCCGTCAAAAAATGTATTTTGAACTTCGTCGTGTGAAATTGGTTGATCCATAGTTTTAGAATTTTATTGATGTAATATTTTATGTATAAAAGTTGTGTTTTGATGATAATATTTCAGATTAGAACAAATCGTCTGCCGAAATACTTTTGTCATGTTTTGTGTAATCTACAGGTCTTTTAGCGAAAAAATCGTCTAAACTACTTGCGAAAACTTCTTCTTCAAACCAAGCCATTGCTTTGAATTGCTCTTGTGAAATATGAAATATTTTCTTGAAACCAATTTTTGTAATTGCTTCATCAATACGGTATTTCATATAATTTAATAAATCTTGTTTGGTATAATAACCAAATTCTCCTTTCTCGAAAATCCAGTTCAACATACTTTCTTCTTGGTCAATATAACCACGAACCGCAGTTTCTACCCAATTTTGATCTAATTCTGCTGGTAATAAACCTTCTTCTCTAATTTTATTGATTAAATAAATACCTGCATTTGCGTGTATTTGTTCATCCGTAGATGTCCAAGCAATAATATTTGCTGTATTTTTCATTAATCCATCAAAGCGTGTAAATGCTAAGATGTTTGCAAATTTTGAAAACAAAGAACTATCCTCGATAACTAAAGCAAAAAATAATAATTTCTCTACAATCGATTTGTTTTGATCGCGCATAATATCTCCAACAAAGTCATTATAACTCTTGAAAATTGGATTTTGTAACGCAATACTAAACTCGTCCAAGTAACCATTAACTTCTAAAATTCGAGAATATGCCTCAGAATGTCTAAACTCACATTCTGCAAAAGTAGCTCCCAAACCATTTAATTCTGGTTTTGGAAAATAGTGATACAAATCTCCCCAAAAACCTTTTACAGTAACCTCAATTTGTGCAATTGATAAAATAGAGCGTTTGTGAATTTCTCTGTTTACTTCGTCTAAATTCGCATTAAAATCTTGAATATCCGAAGTAAAATCTACTTCTCCGTGTACCCAATATGATTTTTGAATTGCTTCTGTAAACGTTAAAATTTCTGGATATTCAAACGGTTTATAATTTACTCTTTTATCAAATATTGACATGTTTTTTCGGTCTTTTTTAATTAATAGTTAGCGTTAAAAGCGATTAGAATAGGTTTTTTTATCGAAGATAAATAGGTGTATTTTTTTTAATAATTGAACCTCAATAGTGTTACAATTTCGCTTTGACAACTTATGGTTTCTTTCAAAATTAAGATAAGATTTTACAATTAAAAATTTTGGAATCTTAAAAATTAAAAAGGTTATCAACAAGTTGTTAATTACTTGATTTTCAATTTATTGTTTTTATAGTTATATCCCCTATAAGTTAATAATTTTTATCAAAACTACAACTATATGTTCTATTATTTTTCTATAAATTAACACAAAAAATAGGCAAGCCTTGATGTAGACTTGCCTATAAGAAAATATTAAATTCTAAATTTTATCTTGCAATATTTACAGCTCTCGTTTCACGAATTACTGTAACACGAACTTGACCTGGGTATGTCATTTCGTTTTGAATTTTATCAGAAATTAAGAAAGATAATTCTGCAGCTTTTGCATCATCTACTTTATCACTTTCTACAATCACACGTAACTCACGACCTGCCTGAATTGCGTATGCTTTTTCTACACCATCAAAATTAAGTGCTGTAGCTTCCAAATCTTTTAAACGTTGCATATATGATTCTACAACTTGACGACGCGCGCCTGGACGAGCTCCAGAAATTGCATCGGCAACCTGAATAATTGGCGACAATAAAGATGTCATTTCAATTTCGTCGTGGTGAGCTCCAATTGCATTAATTACATCTGGATGTTCTCCGTATTTTTCTGCCCACTGCATTCCTAAGATTGCGTGAGGTAATTCTGATTCTTGTTCAGGAACTTTACCAATATCATGTAATAAACCTGCACGTTTTGCTAATTTAGGATTTAAACCTAATTCCGCAGCCAACGTTCCTGCTAAGTTTGCCACCTCGCGAGAGTGTTGTAATAAGTTTTGACCGTAAGAAGAACGATATTTCATACGTCCTACAATACGAACTAAATCTTTATGTAAACCATGAATTCCTAAATCTAAGATTGTTTTCTTACCAATCTCTATAATTTCGTCTTCAATTTGTTTTGTCGTTTTCGCTACAACTTCCTCTATACGAGCAGGATGTATACGACCATCTGTTACCAAACGGTGTAATGATAAACGAGCTATTTCACGACGAACAGGATCGAAACAAGAAAGAATAATTGCTTCTGGCGTGTCATCTACAATAACCTCAACTCCTGTTGCAGCTTCTATAGCACGAATATTACGACCTTCACGACCAATGATACGTCCTTTAATTTCGTCTGATTCGATATTAAATACAGAAACAGCATTTTCTATTGCTTGCTCTGTACCAATACGTTGAATAGAAGAAATTACAATTTTACGTGCTTCATTCTTAGCGTCTAACTCTGCTTCTTCCATAATTTCTTGGATATGAGCTTGAGCTTTTGTTTTTGCTTCGTCTTTCAGCACTTCAATCAATTCTGTGCGAGCTTCCTCTGCAGAATAATTTGAAATTTTTTCAAGTATTTCTACTTGTTTTTTATGCATCGTATCTACTTCTTTTTGCTTAATATTAAGCTTTTCGGTACGAGATTGAATATTTCCTTTCTCAGATTTTATCTGATCTTTTTGCTTCTGAATTTCAGAGAAATCTAATTTATTACGATCTTCTCTTTCTTTAACTTTTAGTTCAGCGTCAGCTACTTTTCGTTCGCGTTGATTTACGACCTCTTCGTGTTTAGATTTTAACTCTAAAAATTTTTCTTTCGCTTGAAATATTTTTTCTTTTTTAATGGTTTCACCATCTTTTTCAGCATCATTAATCAGTACTTGAGCTTTGCGAGTTGCTTCATCAATTAGATCTTGGTTCTGTTTGTCTACCGACTTTTTTGATAAAAAATACCCAACTACAGCTCCTACGATTAATGTAACAATAGCAATAATTATTGTTGTCATTGTGTCCATAGATTATGTAATGTTTATATATAAAAAATCCTACACTAGTAAAGTATGTTTTGAGTTAACTCCTGAAAACAGGATTTGAGTTAGTCCGTCAGTCAAGTATCCGCTGTCAATAAATTGAACCCAAAGGTTGCGGCCCGCTTTCCGAACGATGTTCACTCGGTAACAAAATTAAATGTTGAGTTAACCAAAATAGCTAGAACTAATGTAGGAATATTGTTATTTGTACAGTTTTTCAACTGTAAGAACTTCTCGTATTTATTTTGTGATTGATTGATCAATCAATTCTAATAATTTAGAAATGCGCTCTGTTGTCATTTCTTCATTATCTTTTACTTGCTTTTTCAATTTTGCTTCGCGTATAGCCAATTGTATGGTTACCATTGCAAGTGCGTCTTGTTTGTCAGATACAGCGTATTTTTGTTCAAATTGTTTCAAAATATGGTTAATTTCTTCTGCACAAGCCATAACCATTTCTTCTTCATCAGAATTTACCGTCATTGGATAATGACGTGAAGCAATTTTTATCTCAATTCGTTGAGTTGACATTCTTTTTTATTAATTATTAGTTTTAATTTGAGCGATGCAAGAATCTACTTCTTTTATCAATTTATTCATTCGTTGCTTCATCATTTGTTTATACTCCTGACTTCCGCTCATGGCATTTACGACTTTTAATCGCTTTACCTCTTCATTCAAATTTAAGTTATTCGCCTGCGAATCTCTCAATTTATTTTTTAATCTAGCGTTTTCTTCCTTTAGAGAATTCAATTCTTTTTGAAAAGATTCCATCTCTTTTTCAGAATTATTCGCACGTTTCAATATATCGTTATTATTCTCTAACTGGCTTAAAACGCTTAAAACTTTGTCTTCAAGTTCTTTAAATTTTACCATTTTTTCCATCTTCAGAGAATTTCAATTATTCTAGCTTCTATTGCAAAAATAGTATTTTTTTACATGTAATCAATACAAAAACCTAAATTTTGTCAGTTTTTTCTTATTCTTTTGACAAATAGACTTTTAGTCACAATTTTGTTTTAATTTCTCTGGTTTTAAAACGTCTCAACACATACTTTATTGCAAAACACAAAAATAATACCGAAAGAATTGTTGGCAGAAATTTAAAAATAACGATGATAAACGATTTAAAATAATAAACACCATCTTGCCAACTCTGTTTTAACTCATATCCTAAATTGATTTCCCTGTAAATTTTAATTTCTGATTGTGGTATAATCATCGAGACAACATGCGGTTCTTCTGACAATTTGTAAACAATTGTTGCGTAATTAACTGCATCATTTATCAATGCTTTATTTACTTTATTCTCGATTTGTTTTGCAATTTTTACAGATTGATTATTTTCATTTTTAAGTTCATTCTCATACTTTTCAAATGTCATTTCTTCATTATTAATCAAAATATGATCAATTATAACTCCTTTTTCTAATGCAAATTTGACATGTTCGCGTAATTGATTGGCAGGAACTTTAAGTTCTATGAAATTTATTTGTTGAACTTTCTCCATCTTTTTTATTTGCTCCGCAGAAATATCAACTTGATCTGAATCTAAGGTTTGATTATTTAATTCACTATTCAAAATAAAACCTTTCAAATCAATTGCATTTTGTTCTATTTCTTGTCCATTTTTCATCACATCTGCCACTTTCATTTCAATCAAAGCATTCGATTTAAAAACTTTCCCCTCCACTTTAGGATTCGTAGCACTAGAAATCATATCTGTAGACGTATTATTTTCCATTGCTCCAGAACTTTCATTTCCTTCGTATTTTTTACAACCAACTATTGATACAATAATTAAAATTGAGAAGATTACTTTTTTCATTTTCGTTATTTTTTAAAGTTTTTCTTAAAATTAATTACCCAACATTCAAAAACGTCAGACAAACTCTTTACTTTTTCTTGTTATTTATTTTACAAACACAACCATATGTAAATCATGTATTTGAATTTGTTTTACAAAAGATTTTACTAAAATAATTTTCAGATATTCAAAAGTTTAAGACAGTTTGTAAAAGATTTATTTTATTTTTAGCTGAATTGTTAATTTATTTTAGAAAAAGAAGATGAACGTGATAAAACCAATTATCCTAAACCTATTATTAAGTACTATTGTTTTTGGACAACGAGCTGAACAACCAAAACCTGAAACTTATCCAAAAAATATTTTTCAGAATCCTTTAGAAATTGCGAATTATTTGGCTGGAAACTTTGGCGAATTACGCGCAAATCATTTCCATGCTGGTTTAGATATAAAAACACAACAACGAGAAGGATTAAAAGTAAAAGCAATTGGCCATGGCTACATTTCTCGTATTAATATTTCGCCAACAGGCTACGGTAACGCATTATATATAGATCATCCTAATGGATATACTTCTGTATATGCACATTTGAGAGAATTTACGCCTGAGTTACAAGAATACGTGCGTAAACAACAATATGCAAATGAGACTTTTAAAATAGAATTACACCCAAAGCCAAATGAACTACCTATAAAAATTGGTGATTTGATTGCTCTTTCTGGTAATTCTGGTGGTTCCGGTGGTCCACATTTACATTTCGAGATTCGTGATACAAAATCTGAAGAACCAATCAATCCATTTTATTTCGGATTTGATTTACCTGACTCAAAAAAACCATCTATTTTAGGTTTATATGCTTATCCTATTCTTGGAGATGTTAATCAAAAAACAAATCGCGTTGTTGTTGCAAATGGTGGAATAATATCTGCTTCTGGTAAAATTGGTTTCGGTGTAAAAGCATACGACAAACAAAATGGATCTGAAAACAACAATGGAATACATCAAATAAATATTAGCGTAAATGATGAACCTATTTATACATTTACAGCAAATCGTTTTTCTTTTGATGAAGCGCGCGCAATAAATGCAACATGTGATTATGCCGATATGCAAAAAAACAACAGTTGGGTTTATCAAGGTTTTGTAAAAGATGGAAATCCACTTCGATTATTTTCTAATTTAAAGAATAATGGAATTTTAGACGTTGTTGATGGCGAAACATATAAAATAAAAATTGAAGTGAAAGATTATGCAGGAAATGCATCTACTTCACAATTTACAGTTAACGGAAAACCTTTTATTGACTCTGCAAAACTTCCTGAAACAAATCCTATGGCTTGGAACAAGGAAAATCATTTTAAAACAGATGGAATAGAAATCTTTTTCCCGAAAGGTATTTTTTATGAAGATTTTGATTTAAGTTATAAATTATCAAATAATAAACATTGGGTTGGTGATTCTAATTTTCCTGTTCATCAAAATTATACTATCGCAATAGATCCAAAAGATATTCCGACAGCACAATTAGACAAAGCTGTGATTGTTAGAGAATATCAAAAAAGAGGCGCTTGGAAAAAAGATTATTTGACAACAGAGCTCAAAAATGGGAAGCTGGTTGCAAATCCAAAGGATTTTGGTGTATTTTCTATCATGCTTGATAATACTAAACCAACAATTACTCCGTTAAACATCAAAGAAAATAGTCAGTTTTCGCAGACAAATACAATTATTCGTTTTACGATAAATGACGAACATTCAGGAATTAAAGACTATAAAGCCTTTATAGATGGTAAATGGGTTTTAGCCGAGTATGATCAAAAAATAAAACGATTAACAATTAATCTAACAAAAGAAAATATTTCGGTTGGCGACCATCAATTAGAACTAAACGTGAAAGATGAAAAAAACAACACAGCAACCTACTCTACGTCATTCAAAAAGATTTCTTAGCACAATAAGTTTATCTTTATTGGGCGGACTTTTATTTGCACAGACAGCACAAGTTACCGGAAAAGTTGTCGACGAAAATAGAATTCCAATCAGCGAAGCTGAAATCATATTGAATGATAAGTCTTATTATGCAGATCAAAATGGAAATTTCAAAATAGAAATTCCATCAAATCAATCTGTAACTATAACTTTCAACACAAATGGTTATTCATCTTTTGCGCAAACTTTCAATTTAAAAGATAAAAATAAGAAAGAGATTTTTGTACAATTGGTTCCAGATAAATCAAATGCGATACAGTTAGAAGAAGCAACAATTACATTTCAATCAAATAAAAATAAACCTTTGCAAAGCACAACTTTAAGTGCAGCACAAATGCAACAAGGACCAAGTTTAACGGGCGGAGTTGCAGATTTATTGAAAACATTGCCTTTCGTAAATTCTAACACCGAATTGAGTTCACAATATATGGTTCGCGGTGGTAATTACGACGAAAATTTAATTTACGTTAACGGAATCGAAGTTTACAAACCACAGTTAATTCGTTCGGGAGAACAAGAAGGTTTAGGTTTTGTAAATCCTGCGATGACAGAGTTTATTAATTTTTCTGCTGGTGGTTGGGAAGCAAAATATGGTGATAAAATGTCATCTGTTTTAGATGTTACATACAAACGTCCAAAGAAATTTGAAGGTCAATTGGAAGCAAGTTTGATGGGCGGAAGTTTAACACTTGGAGGAGCATCTAAAAACAAAAAACTTTCTGCAATAGTTGGCGCACGCTATCAAAACAGAAATTTAGTTCTCAATACACTAAAAGGTGATACAAATTTCAACCCGCAATATTACGATGTACAGACCAACATCAATTATAAAATAAATGAAAAATGGAATGTTTCATTTTTAGGAACAATGTCGCGTTCACGTTACGAAATGGTTCCTTTTAAACGTGATACTTACATCAATGCAATTGATAATCCATTGTTATTAACGGTTTTTTATAACGGTAAAGAGGATGATAAATTTGCGACAGAAACAGGAAGTTTATCATTTACATTTCAACCAAATTCTAGTTTAGATTTAGGTTTAGATATTTTTGCGTATCATTCTAAAGAACAAGAATATTTTGATATTCAGGGTTCTTATTTTATTTCAGAAGTTGA